>NZ_DAWDDM010000245.1:0-2983 GCF_052354645.1 Catenibacterium sp. | reverse complement strand
TGGAAAAGATCAATATGTTTAAAAAGGGAATGGGATTCTTAAAGGCTAAGTTCTTACATAAGAAGTATGGGGAGAGTTTTTAATGAGTTTATTTAAGAAAATAGTAACACTTGTACTCGCAATGAGTTTGATGACTGGATGTTCTTTGACTAATAATGCGGATTCACAAAAAGTATTTAATTTTGCGGGTTCTGGTTATGTGACATCTTTAGATGCATCAAAGGCTATTGATGAAACATCTACAAATGTGATTCAGGCATTTGGTGATGGTTTATATGCTTATAATGTAAAGAGTAAGCTTAAGCCAGCTATTGCGAAGAGTAAAGAAGTAAGTGAGGATGGCAAAACATATACTTTTGAAATCAGAAAGAACGTGAAGTGGTCTAATGGAGATCCAGTGACTGCAGAAGACTTTGTTTATGCATGGAAGAGAGCCTTATCTATGCGTTCTGAAGCATCTAAGTTATTAACATCTTATGGTGCTGCGATTGCAGGTGCTGATGATATTTATAAAGGTTTAAAGCCTGCAGATACTTTAGGTGTTTATGTGAAGAATAAGAAACTGGTTGTACATCTTCAATATAAGACTACACGTTTTATGGATTTAGTGACTCAGCCTGTCTTCTTTCCATTAAATCAGAAGTTTGTAGAAGCACAGGGAGATAAGTATGCGACTTCTCCTAAGACATTATTATCATGTGGGACATATAAGGTGTCTTCTATTTCTAAAGACAAGATTGTATTAAAGAAGAATAAGACATGTTACTTTGCGAGTAAATCAAATATTAATCAAGTGAATATGCTTTTTGGAATCAGTAATGATGAGAAAATTAAATTATTTGATGAAGGTAAGATTGATTTTGCATCAGTGACTGGTGAGAAAGCGAAGAAATATGATGGTAAGGATTCAAGTACTGCAGATAGTGATAGTGTGATGTGGGATTTAGTGCCTAATTTTAAGGACCAGTATTTATCAGATCTAAGAGTACGTGAAGCAATATCTTTACTACTAAGAAGAAATAAGTATGATAAAAATGTATTGAATGACAGAACTGAGAAAGCTGAAGGCTTACTTCCTATGGGTATCTGTTTTAACTCACAGAAGCAGTTTATGAGAGATGCCTCTAAATATAAGTTGAAATACAATAAAAAAGAAGCGAAGAAATCTTTATCTAAGCTTCTTAAAGAATATAAGTTAAAGAATTTTACTTTTACTTTAACTTATACAAAAGAATATCCACAATCAAAGATTATTGCGAGTGAAATTAAAAAAGACCTTGAATCAACTAAACAATTTAAGGTGTATTTAAAAGAAGTGAATACTGTGGATTATGAACAGGCAGAATTATCTTTATTACGCATTAAAGGTACATGTAATGATGCTTATGATTATTTAGCCCCTCTTGCAGTTAATAATCAAGGTATTAATCATTATTCTAGTAATGAATTTAATAACTTCTTTACTACTGCAGTCAATGCACAAAGTCAGGATGAACGTTATTATGCATTCTTAAATGCGGAAAGAGTCGCAATGCGTGACTATGCACTTATTCCTGTGATTCATCAGGGACAGAGATACGTAATTAATGTGAGTGTCACTGGTCTTATTTGTAATTTTAGTGGCGCACCATATAGTTTTAGATATATGAGTATGCATTAATTGAGGGGGTATTCAATGAGCAACAAAATAAAGACATTTATACAGAAATTAACGACACCACAAATGGGTTTAGTCGTTTTAGCTATTTATTATTTTATATTATTTTTAGATACTACTACTTTAAGCTTTAGCTTTTCTAGAGTAACCACTTTATGTAAGTTGTTGAGATATGTTTGTTATGTGTATTTCTTGTTTGTAATATACAAAAAATTAAGAACTTTAGACTTAAAGAGTTATATAAACAAAATTAAGAATTTTGATAAGAAGCAGTACTTTGTGGCAGGTGTTGTATTACTCGCATTATTTAGTATTGTGATGAATTTATTACTCACTAAAAACAAAGTTTGGGTTTTCTTGTTATTTACACTTATTTATGCAAGCTGTTTTGATTTTGAAGACGTATTAAATACAATCTTCTCTGCACAGTTTATTTCATTAATTCTTATTACTACATTAAGTTCATTTGGACTTATGCATGATTATGTCAATATGAGAGCTGATGGGACAATAAGACATTCTTTAGGATTTGGTTATCCTACTTATGTATCTCAGTTCGTCCTATTTATGATTCTCTATTATTCATATAAGAAGAACTTTAAAATCAGTCCTGAAAAGCTAGGCTTATATCAACTTCTTATTGTATTTTCTTATTTCTTAACTGATTCTAGAACAGAAATGTTGATATCAGAATGTATTCTTATTGGTATCTTTATGAATTCTGTAGGTATTCTTGATAAATTCAAGAATGTAGTAGAATTCTTTAAAAAAGTCTATGCGACATGTTTTCCATTATTCCCAATTGGAAGCTATATTCTTGTGATGTTATATGGATTCATCTTCAATACAATGAATGTGAATAGTATTATCTTCAAAGTTGCACAGAAATTCAATCATATATTTTCAAATAGACTTTATCAGACGTTCTATGATTTTAAACGTTATGGTTTAAGCTTATTTGGTTCAAATATTGATTTAGTCGGTTATTTCCTAACTAAAGAGAATGAAGGGACTATTATTAGAAGTAACTTCATTGATAATGAATATATGAGAATCTTATTTGAAAATGGATGGATCTTCTTTATCGCATTTTTTGCGATTATTTCAATAGTGATCTGGCATCTTTATAAAACTAAGAAAGATGGATTACTATTTATTTCATTTGTGATTACAACATCTAGTTTAATAAATCCTAGATTATTTACTATCACAGTTTCAGTTATTAGTTTTATGATTATTCCAGTATTATATGATTTACTATTTAACCAAGGAGGACACTTAAATGAGTAAATATGATTATCTAGTAGTAGGATCAGGTCTTTATGG
>NZ_DAWDDM010000244.1:0-2985 GCF_052354645.1 Catenibacterium sp. | reverse complement strand
CCTGCATGAGAGAGTCCCATAACCAATGTTTTTTTGTTGAAAATCTGTTCATCCTTAAATACAATAGGATATGAAGCAAATACTTTCATCTTTAGTACTTTTTCCATTAATCTCTTGGCAGCTAATGCAGAATGATAAGATGTACCAGATCCTATCACATAGATCTGCTCATAGTCGCCTTCGAAGAAGTACTCTACAGCATCATGAAAGATTTCTTCGTGGTTAGAAATGATATTTCTAACCGCTTTTTTTGATTCCAGAATATATTGATACATATCTCCGTAATCCTTACTCATTTGTATACGCCTCCTTTTCTTTGTATATACATTTTAATATACATATATACATTTTGTCAATGGGATGGAATGCATTTTTTTATGTATTCAATAAATAATTTATCACTATACGAAATGTATGCGGTCGTCATTTTATATAAAGCGTTTTCATTAAATATACAAAAAATGTATATACGTTAGTACTTTAACGTATATACATCTCTTACAACAAATAATTTTCTATTACCTCAGCACATCCATCATGATCATTATCAGATACAATTACATCACTGATTTCTTTAATACTCTCTTTCGCATTTCCCATTGCAACTGCAAGACCTGCAGTTTCTAATGCTTCCTTATCATTATCTGCATCACCTACTACTATAGTCTCTTCAATAGAAATACCTAAATGATGACATAACTGTTTTAATCCAGTTCCTTTATCTACACCTTTCGCATTCATTTCTAAACCTGTTGCTTCTGAATCCTTCATTTCTAATTCAAGTCCTGCTTCTTTAATTGCTTTTCTTGTATGATCTCTTGCAGCTTTTGAATGATGATAGATGTTAAGTTTATGTACTGAATAAGGATTACCCACATAATAGTCATAGATGTTATCTACTTTAGTTGTGACTTCTTCATACATCGGCTGGTAGACACCCATATAATAATCATTCATATGTGGTATTTTGTCTTTTTCTACGACAGATGTAATTCCCATTAAATGAACCATCTCATCCGTTTCCTTACCAATTTGAATCAATGTTTTGACTTCTACTTCACTTAATGGTGATTCATAGATACTTCTTTCTTCTTCATAATCATAGACAAGTGCACCACTGACACAATTCACATAGCGAAGTCTTGGCAATACTTCTCTATACTCCTTAAGCTCTGCAGGACATCTTCCTGTATTAAGTATTACAGTCTTACCTGCCTCTATTGCCTTATTAATAGCCTCTACTGTTTTATTAGAAATCTTCTTTTCACTATTAAGAAGTGTACCATCCATATCAAATGCGACTAATTTATACATGTTTTAAATCCCCCTTTTATATGTATCATATTCTATCACAATATAGCCTACAAATATGAGCAGTTTCATAATATCAAAAAGAGGAACAATTTAGTTTCCCTGTTGTCCTAACCATTCCCATAGTCATATATCCACCATTAGAACATCCTACTAGAGGCTGTTCCATCATTGTATTATTTCTTCTATGAGTAGTTTCATTCTGTGATCGAAGTCTTCTTTGATTTCACATTCCCATACCACTATCACTTTATAATCAAGTTGTTGGAGAAGATTATAATTCTTCACATCATTCTCTACATTCTTATTAATATGTTGAACCCAGTATTCAGTTCTTGATTGAGGATATCTTCCATACTTACAACCATAGTGGTGATGCCAGAAACAACCATTAATAAAAATAGCTGTTCTATATTTAGAAATCACAATATCAGGTGTACCTGGCAAACTCTTATCATTCTTACGATATCTAAATCCATGATGCCACAAATACCTTCTCACCATAGTTTCAGGTTTATTATCTTTTCCTCGAATATGACTCATTACCTTTGAACGTTGTTCTTTTGTAAACACATCAGGCATAGTCTCACCTTCTTAATCTTTTAAAGGTAAATACTTATTCACTAATCCCAGTACATAATCATTGTTCAAGAAGAAACATTGTTTAGTAACAATAGTACCATCAGGTAATTCATCACCATCAGTTTGTATATTTCCTGAGCCAATTATTTTACCATCATTAAACACATAAATAGCTTTGCTAGCATGTGGTCTTACATGAACAATCAAATTATCCTTTTTAGCCGGAAGATTATTATGCACAATCAAGCCATTCTTGTTTTCACTTATTGTAAATTCTATTCCGTGTTTTGCTAGATATACCATTCTTTCCCAAGCTTCACGCACTTTTCCATCTAAGTCACTTTCAGGCATTGCCCATAAGAAAGTTCCCCTAAATCTATATTCATATTTAGAATCATCTATTTCATCAAACACACAGAACAAATACTTTTCATCAATGAACTTATTTCTTAATTCGGAATCTTCCCAATTCTCTTCTACAATCTCTTTAAACTTAAAAGCAGGGAAACTCATTGACTCCTTTATAGTTCCATCCTTCTTAATGCGAATTGTTTTAATTTTAATATTCGCCTTATAGAATTCATCATAATATTCGTCAATATCTTTACTCTTAGTTTCTGGTGAAGCATTCATCATTCTCGCAATATAGCTTCTCAAATAATTAAGAGATTTTCTATTTACAGGTGTTTCAATCATCTCATCAATCTCGGATAATGATTTACCATAATAAGATGAAAACAAATACTCTACCATCCTTTCAAATATATTATCTCTTCCAATAATTCCTGAAGTTTTCATCAAGCTTTCTTTTGTAATAGCATTGTCATTAAATACCTGTGACCTTAATAGAGCTGTCATATATTTAGGTTTTAATGAGAATGCTCTTCTTTTAGCTTTAACAGAACTAAATGGTTGATCAACAAAAGATGTAGCTGCAGTGGCCCCTTTTGTACATGCACTCAAATAATATGTATCTGATTCAGAAATATCTTCAGCATGACCACTTCTAATCTTATCAATAATAATGTTATAGTCGTTAATTATGATTTGCTTATCTGCTTCTGGTATGTATTTAAACTCATACAGAAACAT
>NZ_DAWDDM010000243.1:0-2986 GCF_052354645.1 Catenibacterium sp. | reverse complement strand
AAGCATGGTTACGTTTCTCTCTGGAAATATTTTTGGCGTAGATAATCAACAGGGGAGGCCGGAGGGGGGAAAATCAATGGTAAATGAAGGCGCCCTTTGAAACTATGGATCCCTCTCTTATGCAGCTGCCACAGGCAGCTGCTCCCCTTTCGGCTCGCTGTGCTCGCCACCCACACCCCGGTGGGAAGCGTGTCACTGAATTCTCAGTCGTTTGACGACTCCCTGTGAATCCAGTTTCCTTGCCACCTGAGGCAGGGGGAGGCAAGTTTATAGGGGTGTGACGGGCACCCTCTTTGTTACTATTTCCTTGCATCTCCTTCCAATATTCCATAAAATGAAGAAAAATATTTTTTTTATTTTCCACGTTCACATAAAAGCGATTTTTTCTATTTATATAGTAGAAGGAACAAATTTATAAGGCAATTCTGAAAGCAGACGCTTTTCTGTCAATCCATGGTACGGCAGGAGAGGGTATTTCGGACACGCAGGGATCCCCTTGTTTCCTTCCATCCAATCTGGCCAGAAAGGATCAAAATATGAACTACAGAAAGTACCCGGGACTCTAAATCAGCTCCACATATGCAGAAATGACGAGAGACTCGTGTATGGCGCGCGCCGTCGTACTTCGGTACAGCAGCGGCCGTAGACCATGCAGACACCGAACTCATTGGGCATCATGCTGATTTGAGATACCGGGTCTTTTGTGCTACATTGAATATTTTTAGTAGGCCTTAGAGATAGCGCGAAATAGTTGAGCAGAATAGAGAGGACTATTTTGTCTTATAAATATTACGCCGCTTCAGATCCCAGTGAATGCACTGTGCGAGGTGAGAACCAGTGAATACGTGGGAGAGGGGCATTCATTTCATGTGAAGGATCCTTTCTTGATTTATCTGTATTTATGGATTCATTCATGCCCCTTGCTTAGGAATTTGGTATGACTCTCATTCGCGTATTAGGCAGCTTTTGGTGAATGCACATCATATTTGCTATATTCTTTTATCATTCTTAAAACGTGATTGAATTTATTGATATTTAGAGTATAATACAAATAAGGATCACTTGATTTCTTTATATTTCATCTCGGTCCTGTGACGGTGTCTTATGAGGCATCGGATGGCTTTATCAAAGTCAATGCTCCTTTCAGAACTGTTGTAAGAACCCTGAAACAGGAAAGAAAGGCCTTTCTTCCCAGTTTCATCGAACGCTTGCTACACGGCATGAATTCGAGTATGTCGAGCAGGCACTCAGCAAACGCTGTAACTGCTTGTAATGTGATGGCTGGTGATTCTAATCCCAGTGTATCATGTATAGTTAGAAATATTGGATAGGGGAGTAATCCGGTTTGCTTTTCGTCCCATTAGCTATAAGGATCTATCCACCTTGGCTAATGGGATTTTTAAGTGGGACTTATGTGAGGATGTTGCATATGGATGCAGATATCGAAATTAGAAAAGAAATCGAAGGGAAAAATATTTCTTATATCCATTTTGATCGTAGAATAAAATTGACAAATCATTTGTGGCGTTGCATTACAAATAAGAAGTGGGTGCTAAGGCATGGTTTTTATCCTTTTATTCATTTTAAATGGCCTAAGTACCATAAGTCTTGGTCGACGGATTCTTCAGGAAAACGAATTTGGAAAGACGAAGGGCCAAAATATCGGGATATACTCTATGCAGCACATAAAGACGCATGGATTTACAGATACTATGGAGCTTTGTTTAACAGACAGTATAATCAGTATTTGGGAAATAAGGGGATTGATGATTGTTCTATTGCATATAGGACAAATAAGAAGGGAAAATCGAATATTTCATTTGCAGAGGAAGCGTTGGCCTTTATTAAGTTCCATAAGCCTTGTTATGTTATCATAGGTGATTTTACACATTTTTTCGATTTTCTTGATCATACTTACCTGTTGAACCAGATTCGTAGCGTTTTGGACAGCCAGTATATTCCTGATGATATATATTATGTATTGAATTCTCTCTTGCATTACAGTTATGTTGATTACGAAGCAATTACTTCCTATAAAAGAATGACGCATCAACAGCTTTGTCAGTGTCAAACGGTTTTGACAGATCAGGAATTCAGGATTCTCTCAAGAAAGAAACAGAGAGAATCTAAAGATGACCAGTTTATCATAAAAATAAATAGAGAACATTTCGGGATTCCGCAGGGGTCCCCAATGAGTGGGGTACTGGCAAATATCTATATGATTCAATTTGATGAAAAAATTTTTGCATTAGTGCGGTCGTATCATGGAATATACCGCCGTTATTCAGATGATTTTATTATTGCTATTCCGGAAAAGTATATAACGGAAGAACAATATCAACAAATGATTCATCAGCTGCAGGGAATTTTTAACCAGAGAAATACAAATACAGGAAAGTATCTGGTTAAATTATCACCGGAAAAAACTAAGAAATATCGTGTTAGTGCGAACTTGATTATTTACAATGAGCAAAAGGAGCATGGAATCATTTCCTTTTTAGGGTTTTCATACGATGGAAAGAGAGTTTATATTAAAGACAGCTCTGTAAGGCGTTATTATAGTCATGCTTATAGTAAGGCTGATCACGTTGTGAAGCAAAATGTCCAGCTTAGTCGGCTTAAGAAGAATAAAAGGAGAACTACAAATTTATATACATTGTATAGTATATCTGGATTGTATAGAAATAGCAGTAAGTCTAAGCGAGGATCAAATTTTCCGGTGTATTCCCAAAGGGCACATTTTATCTTCCAAAAGAATTTCAAGAGTGAAAATCAAACTGGTCTCGTAGCTCAAAGGCATATGAGGCAATTAAGGAAACGACTTAATTCACCAAAATAGCAGATTAGGGATATTTAGAAATGGTAAATAGGGGGGGAATAACTCTGTCGGAAAAAGATGAGCGTCGCTTTTTCACTGTTATTTTAATCTCCTGATGCCTGCTTGAGAGGGAGATGCATTATGTTATTATAGCATTTGGCGTTGAGG
>NZ_DAWDDM010000242.1:0-2998 GCF_052354645.1 Catenibacterium sp. | reverse complement strand
CAGTTATAATCATAGTTTTCTACATTATTATAATCTTAAGATTTAAATGCTTCTTTAAAGAATACTCTATCATGATAAATAAATTCAAATTTCTTAGTAAGCCCTTCTCTTAAAGTTTCACTATTGCCAATCTGTAAGAAAGACTTATCCGCCAATATTTCAAAATACCAGTTCACAAGATCATATTTATCACGAAAATAACGGTAAAATGTCTGTCTAGTCTTACCACTCATTTCCACAATATCAGTCACTGTGATCTTATCAAGAGACTGATGATTCATCAATTGTTTGATGCATTCTGCAAATACATATCGTGTATCTCCCAAGATTCTCACCACCTTTTTAACATTATAACAAACCTATCTCTAAAAATAAAGAAGACAACCCCAATAGAGGTTGTCTCTTAATGATTAAAGTTCGATATCACAAAGTTCTGAAGCTAAACCAATGTATGAAGCAGGTGTCATATCTAATAAAGTCTGACGATCTTCATCACTTAACTGTTCTAAGCTCTTTGCGAATGCCTGAATATCTTCCTGAGAAATATTCTTACCACGAGTTAAAGCCTTAAGTGTATCATAAGCATCTGGTACACCATATTTTCTTAACATTGTCTGGATAGGTTCTGCAAGAACTTCCCATTTTTCATTTAAGTCTTTTGCAAGCTTTTCTTTATTTACAACACACTTAGCTAAACCACCAGTTGTTTCAGAAATAGCCTGTAATGAATATCCAAAGCATAATCCTAAGTTACGCTGACTTGAAGAGTCTGATAAGTCTCTCTGCATTCTTGACTTAGGAAGCTTGTTAGATAAAGCCACACATAGATTATTTGATAAATCAATGTTTGCTTCAGAGTTTTCAAAACGGATTGGGTTAACCTTATGAGGCATAGTTGAAGAACCAACTTCACCCTTAACAGGAATCTGTTTAAAGTATTCCATTGAGATATATAACCACATATCTACATCTAAGTCAGCCAATACATTGTTGAAATGACGGATACCATCTAAGATATGACAAGTATAGTCATGAGATTCAATCTGAGTAGTTAATGGATTGAATGTAAGTCCTAAATAGTCTTCTACGAATTCCTTATTTAATGTAGGCCAATCTTCGTTAGGGAATGCTGTTAAGATAGCACTGTAGTTACCAGTTGCCCCATTGAATTTTGCTTTAATCTTGATATTTTCAATGTTTTCAATACTAGAAAAGAAACGATAAGCATAGACTTTGAATTCTTTACCAATAGTTGTAGGTGTAGCAGGCTGTCCATGAGTATGTGCAAGCATTGCATCATCCTTATGATCTACTGCTAATTTATTGATCATTGAAGCAAATTCTTTAGCTGCAGGTAACCAAACATCCTTTAAGCCATGTTTAATCATACATGCATATGATGTATTGTTGATATCTTCAGAAGTACATCCGATATGTACATAACTTTCTAAATGTTCATAACCTAAAGCTTTAAGTTTTTCATCAATGAAATATTCTACTGCCTTAACATCATGTCTTGTAACAGATTCGATTTCTTTAATTCTCTTGAAAGAATCAAAGTTGAAATCTTTAGAAATCGCAAGAATATCATCTACCTTGTTAGGATCAACCTTGTCTAAAGTTTCTGTATGAAGGTGATCCAACTGGAACTTCAACCACTGGATTTCTACAAACACTCTATACTTAACAAGTGCATATTCACTGAAATAATCAGCTAACTGATCTTTAATCTTGCCATAACGTCCATCTAGAGGACAGAGTGTCATACTTTCAAATTCTAATTTATCCATTCGTTATTCTCCTTTAAAATACTTCACGCCGGCTTCAAATAACTTCTGATCCATTTCACCGTAGATGTTAAGGTCTCTGTTTTCACCCTGACGTTCAGAATGACCCATCTTACCTAATACTCTACCATCTTCAGAAACGATACCTTCAATACCATACATAGAACCATTAGGGTTATATGGAGATTCCATAGTAACATTTCCATTTGGATCAACATACTGGAATGCTACCTGACCATTATCAATTAACTGATCAAGCACTTCCTTAGGTGCAACGAAACGTCCTTCACCATGAGAAATAGGGATAATATGTTCATCACCTAACTCTACATTAGCAAGCCATGGAGACTTCACGCTAGATACTCTTGTAGTCACCATCTGAGATAAGTGGCGTCCAATTGTATTGAATGTTAGAGTAGGATCATCTTTGCTCATATCCTTAATATGTCCATGAGGAAGTAAACCAAGTTTTACTAATGCCTGGAATCCATTACAGATACCAATCATTAAGCCTTCACGATTGTCTAACAAATCATCGATTGCAGCCTTTAATCTTGGGTTACGTAATACAGTTGCAATGAACTTACCTGAACCTTCAGGTTCATCACCAGCTGAGAAACCACCTGGTAGCATCATGATCTGTGCATTATGGATTGCTTCTTCTAATTCATCAACAGACTTCTTAATATCTTCTTCTGTCTTATTTCTAATAAGAACAAGCTGAACCTTTGCACCTGCTTTTTCAAATGCACGTTTAGAATCAAATTCACAGTTAGTTCCTGGGAATACAGGAATAACAACATTGACTTCATCATACTTCTTAGAAGCAAACATCTTGCCTCTTTCATTGCAGTCACCAGTACGTACTTCAGTAGTAGGTGCTTTTGCTGTAGTAGGATATACAGATTCTAATGGTGCACAGTTAATTTCATATGCATCATCAAGTGTCACTTTCTCACCTTTATATGATACAGCCTTTTCTTCATTTGTAGAAGCAATAATACGAACATTTTCATATCCTGCAACAACTTCAGCGCTGTCTACTTCTACAATGATATGTCCAAAGTTCTTTTCAACTAAGTCATTAAGTGTTAAAGCATCATCAAATGCTACACCAATTTCATTACCAAATGCCATCTTATAAACAGCTTCAACTAAACCACCGTCTTTAACTGTATAAGCTGAATAAGCCTTTCCAGACTGAATTAAAG
>NZ_DAWDDM010000241.1:0-3018 GCF_052354645.1 Catenibacterium sp. | reverse complement strand
TATATAGCTTGAATTTATCTTCAGATACAAAGAGAGTTCAGGATTTAAGAGGAAAGTATTTATTGCTCTTCTCTAATCAGTGGGGAATCAACTGGGCGACTGATAAGAACAAGGAATTAATCTTATCAGAATTCTCTAAAAACTAATGAAAAAGAATTGGCGTTATTGGTGGACGCTTTTGTACTTTGTAGTTTATCTGGTATGTTTCTTCTTTATTGAACATTTTATGCCAGTGACGCAATATCATATGATCTCTACACCAATAGATCATATGATTCCATTTAATGAGTGGTTTGTATTCTTTTATATCAGTTGGTTTGGGTATATCTTCTTCTCTTTCTGGTATTTCTTCTTTAAAGATAAGAAAGAATACTTGCAGATGATCACATTCCTATTTACCGGTATGACAATCTTTATAGTGGTATCAGTCATCTATCCTAATGGTTTAGATATTAGACCAAAACAATTAGGTCATAGTAATATTGCGTTAATACTTGTTGATTTGCTTTATAAGATTGATACACCAACCAATGTATTGCCTAGTATTCATATCTTTAACTCTATTGGTATGTGCATGGCATTTAGTAGATCAAAGCATGCAACTAGTATTATGAAGAAGGGAACTACAATTCTTACAATAGGGATTATTATCTCTACTTTCTTAATCAAGCAACATGGAATGATTGATGCACTTTCTGCAGTTGTGTTATCAATTATTCTTTATGTAATTGTTTATGAGAAAAATATTTATTTATTAAAAAGAAAATCTTAAAAGTTCATGGGTGACCATGAACTTTTTTATGTTAGAATACATACAGGGAGTGATAATGATGAAAATACTTGCTGCATTTGATTCTTTTAAAGAAAGTATGACTGCATATGCTGCAGGAGAAGCAGTACAGAGAGCTTATAATAATGTACATATTTGTCCTTTAGCTGATGGTGGTGAAGGGACAATGGAAGTCATGAATCGCTATCTACATGGTGATATTCATGAAATAGAAGTAGCGGGACCACTATTTAAGACAGTTCATGCAAAACTTGCTATTATGGATGATTTGGCTATTATAGAAAGTGCACAGGCATGTGGACTTGATTACTTGACTGAAGAAGAAAAGAACGGAACAGAAGCAACATCTTATGGTGTAGGAGAAATGATGAAATATGCTTATGATCATGGAGTGAAACGTTTCCTTTTGACTTTAGGTGGTTCAGCCTGTAATGATGGTGGTATTGGTTTATTAAGTGGTATGGGTTATGGTTTTTTTGATCAGTTTGATCAGCGTATTCCAATGAATGCGAGAGGGCTCGAAACACTTGATCATATTAAGAAAACACGTCTTGATTTATCAAGTATAGAAGTAGAAGGGGCATGTGATGTCACTAATCCACTATGTGGAAAAGAAGGAGCTACTTATGTTTTTGGCCCTCAAAAGAAGGTAAAAGATCTAGAAAAGACAGATCAGGCAATGAAGCATTATGCGAAAATAATGAGTGAATTAGTTGATAAGGATGATTCATGTGTACCTGGTGCAGGCGCAGCAGGAGGTATGGGCTATGCGATAGTGACAGGACTTAATGGTAAATTAGTGACTGGATTTGATGCAGTGAGTCGTACAGTTCATCTAGAAGAAGCAATCCAGGAAGCGGATATTATTTTTACAGGTGAAGGCAAGATGGATCATCAGACTTTATATGGAAAGACACCAATAGGTGTCTTACGCTTAGCACAGAAATACAATAAACCTGTTGTCGCATTTTGTGGAAAGTGTGAAGATAAAGAGACATTACTTGAAGCAGGTTTTGAAGATGTACGCTGTATTAATCATACAGATGAACCTCTTTCTGTATTATTAGAAAAAGGTCCACAATATTTAGAAGAAGAAGTGAGACGTTATCTGGAGGAAAAGAATGTATAAAGTTACAAAAGATGAATTATTATTAGATTCTCTTGTAGAGCATACTCGTAAGAAGAGAAATGATTGTAAGAGTTTATTGAAATATAAATCAGTACAGGTGAATGGTGAAGTACAGACTTATCATGCCTTTGAATTACATCCAGGAGATGAAGTAGAAGTTGGTAAGAAGACGAATCTTCCTTTTGAACTTCTTTATGAAGATGATGACATGATTGTAATCAATAAGCCTTCTGGACTAGTGAGTGAAGAGACACGTAATAATAAATATCAGACAGCTTTTTATATGGTGATGGAATATTGTCGTAAGAAGAGACAGCAGTGTTATCTTGTACATCGCTTAGACCAGGATACTTCTGGTGTACTTATGTTTGTGAAGAATAAGAAGCTTTATCAGGAATTAACTCATAACTGGAATAAGTATGTTAAAACAAGAGGCTATGTTGCAATATTAGAAGGACAATGCCGCAAATCAGGTACAATAAAGAATCATCTTGTGGAAGATAAACAGTTAAAGATGCGTATTGCGAAAGAAGGACAATTGGCTATTACGCATTACAAGCCATTAGAAGTATCTAAGGATTATACAATGATGGAAGTATTTTTAGATACAGGGCGTAAGAATCAGATTCGTGTTCATATGGCTTCTTTGAATCATCCTATTATTGGGGATAAGAAATATGGTGCACGTACAAATCCTTTAAAGAGATTAGGTCTACATGCACATGAATTTGCATTCACACATCCTTTTACACATAAAACAATGACTTTTAAAGCGCCACTTCCTTCTTCTTTTACACAGATGTTTAAACCTTCTAAAAGATAAAGGAAAAAATAAATAAATAAAATAAATAAATTAAAAAAAGTTATTGACAAACACCTGTATATTGGGTAAGATGAACAAGTAAAAAGTGGAAAGAAGAAGTGCCTACTTCTCGCCCGATTGATACAGTCGATGGGCCAATGTCACTAGATTAAACTCTAACGATAAGTGGGCGCTAGTACGCTCACTTTTTATTTAATATGAAGTAAGCGGAGGTGGGTTTTATTAGTCGTTATGATCGAACAAACCCAGTAAAGAAGGAAGCTCCAATTGACGCAA
>NZ_DAWDDM010000240.1:0-3042 GCF_052354645.1 Catenibacterium sp. | reverse complement strand
TAGTCTCACTAATTCTGTATCTTCAAATTGCATGAGTGAATCAAAATATAATTGTCTATAGCTCATAGCCTCACCTCTTTCATAAACATATAATCGCAAAACTATAATTGTCACAATAGTTTTGCGGTTTAAAACCGCAAAACTTTATTATTTTATGAATTATTGCGATTAAAAAGGTGTCAGTAAAATGACACCTTTAGCCTTTATTAGGAAACTTTGAATATACGAATTGACGTAAACGTGGATGCTCTCTCTTATAAATGAGCTGATAGAGCACATATGCGATTATACTTGCTGCTACAGCATCCATACATGAATGCTGTTTGATGAACATTGTAGATAATGTAATAAGTACTGCTGAGATAATCGCAAATATATGCATTGGTTTATTATCTTTAAATTTCTTTGATTTAATAAGTGCTATCGCACATCCTATTGAATTAAATACATGAATACTTGGAAATACATTGGTTGGTTTATCTGCTCCATAAATAAATCTTAACCAGAATTGTTCAAAGGCATTCCCTGTAAGTACTTCTGGACGATGACAGAATGTTGTCGGGAAGATTGTGAATATGATGAGTGAAATGGTCATACAACAAGCTAAAAATGAAAAGCCACGATAGAATTCATCTGCATCATAAAAAAACAAAAATAACAAAGTTCCTGCAACAAATAAAAACCAATAGATATAAGGAATAATAAATGCTGGTACAAATGGTATGATACGGTCTAATCCTACATACATATCAAAGAAATGACTAATATCTCTTTGTTGTAAGCCAAAGTACCAAGGCATATAAAATACAAAATAGACAAGAACCCATGCATGTTCATGAGTCTTTATGAATTTCTTAATCATTTAATCACCCAAATTTCATTCTATCGATTCGGTAGGTAATAGTCAACATAAAAAAACAGTGATAGAATCACTGTTAATTGAAACCAAATAGTTTCTGTGCAAGTTTATATCCACCAACGATTAGTTTACGTCCTAGTGGATCATTTAATTGCATAGCAAGACCTAATGCAGTCTTCTTTACTTCCTTATAAACGGCAGGCTTTGTATCCTTCATATAAGCCCATAAATCATTACGTTTCTGTAGGTTTTCTTCTGTACCACTCTTTACGCAGAGTACTGTAGTTACTGTAGTAATCATAGATAGATACTTAATTAAGTATTTTCTCATCTTACGTGATTTAAGCTTATCAATATCAATTGCATCAATCATACGTTTATTCACTCTGATCTGCTGATCAATACGTCTAATCATCACTGTTTCGTTCACTGACTGATCATCACGACCAATGAAATAGTGATATAAATCAACATTTAGATAATACATAGTCTGAACAAATGGAATAGGTTCATACACAAATAAGTTATCTACATAGAATGTATGTTTAGGAAGTACAAGACCACTTGCACGTAATACTTCTGTACGATAGATAATTGAATGCATTAATAGGTTCTGTGATGGATAGAAATATTTCACATCATACCATCTAAAAATCTTATTTTCAGGGAATGCATTTGTATAACGAATAGGTTTCTGTGTATTCTTTGATGGTTTATCATAGACATAGTTACAAATCATCATATCAACATCATTACCAAGTTTCTTTAATGTCTGAATCACTTTAACTAAAGATGCTTCGTCAAACCAGTCATCACTGTCTAACACTTTAAAGAAGCGTCCGGTTGCATTCTTTAAACCAGTATTCACTGCTTCACCATGTCCACCATTTTCCTGATGTATACATCTGATTGTTGCAGGATATTCTTCCTCCAATAAATCTCCTATCTCTCCTGTCTGATCCTTAGAACCATCATCAATGATTAAGATTTCAATATCATTTTCACATATTAATAATGGTTCGATAGCATGTCTCATATAATCTTGTGAATTATAACAAGGCACTGCAACTGTAAGAGTTTTCATATTTTTACCTCCATATAGATTTATTTTACCATAAATCACCTTAATAAGGCTATAATTTATCAACTATCGCTTGTGTTTACATCTAAAATTAATGTAATATATACTGTATACGTAAGGAGTTGAGGTAAACAAATGAATAGAGACGTAACATATAAGGATAGTTTACTATTTCATATTAGTACAATGAAGTTTCTTTGTCCTGTATTTGGTATTATCATGTTAGTTCTTGGCTTTATAGAAGCAAAAGACGGTTATTATGTGATTACAGGGCTTGGTGTGATCGGACTTCTACTTATGATTTATATCACTTTAAAGGTGAACAAGAAGAAGACTTTCTCTTATATGATGACTGAAGATGATATTACTTTTAAAGAAGGTAATAATGAAAAGAAGTATGCTTATGAAGACATTACTAAACTAGTAGATGATGGTAAGACACTTACTATTTATTCTAAAGAAGGAGTGATTGCACAGCTTTCTTCATTAGAATTTGAAGTGGCTGATTTAGCTGAATTAGTTGAAGAATGTACCGATCATAAGATTCCTTATGAAGATATTGAAGGTACAAAGGAAGCACCTAGTCGTATGCCTTCTGTATCAGTTATTAAACCAGTAATGCTTGTATTAACACTTATCCAGTTAGTGTCATTAGTGGCTGGTATGATTGGTGCACTCGATTCTCTTGTTGTGGGTGGATTAATTTCTATCGTTATCCCAGTGCTTGCAGGTATTTACTATTTAGGTCTAACTGCCGAAGGAAATCAGCCAGCAATCAAAGAATTATATGGATTGTTCTTCGGTAATTTTATTATTCCTACTATTACAGGATGGTTAATTCTATTTACTAAATATGCAATGGAAAATACAAGACCTCTTATTTATGCAACAATTATTGTATTCTTAATTATCTTTGTATTCTATCGCTGGATTGGTGAAAAAGCTGGATTACCTAGAGATGCATTATTTACATGCTTCCTAATTATCTTTATTCCACTTGCATTATGCTGGATCAATGATCCTCTTGCAAAGGTAACTAATACAGATGAATGTATTATTACTAAGACAGAACATTATACAACTAAGTTCTCACAAGTATATC
>NZ_DAWDDM010000239.1:0-3056 GCF_052354645.1 Catenibacterium sp. | reverse complement strand
ATTTCGATAAGAAAGAAATTAACATCACAGATGACTTATCCTTTAATTTTAATTGTGTTTTTACTTTTTTTCTCATTATTTGCGACATTTATTCTCTTTCCAAAAGTGACATCGTTATTTAGTTCATTTGGAATGAATCCATCTTTGAGCTTTAGTATTCTATTTTTTATTATTCGTTTGATTCCTATTCTTATAATCGGTATATTAGTTGCACTTATTGTTTCTTTTGTTTATTTCCTTATCGCACTTAAGAAAAAGAAGTATTGGATTATTGAGCGTTTTCTTAAAGTTCCTTTTTTGAAAAAGTATATTCAAAAGTATTTCACATTTAAGTTCTGTCTTTATTTTAATGAATTATTAGAGGATCACATTGATTCAAATACAATTATAACTATGTTGAATGAGAATATGACTCAGAGTGATATTAAGATAGTATTATATGAGATTTATACAAGATTAAAGGAAGGAGAGCAGTTAGAAAATATTATTGATGGTTTTCCTTATTTTGATCATCTCTTTGTATCTATGTATAAGATGTATTTAAAGAATCCTGAAGAAATAGGCTCAATGAGGGGTTATTTAGATATTTCTCAGGAACAGATTACATATGCAGTGAACAAGTTTACTAAATTCTTTGTACCTATTGTTTATGGGTTTGTCGCATTTTTCGTCATCACTATTTATGTAGCAGTTATAATACCGATGATGAATGTTATTGGAGATATTTAGGAGGTTCTATGAAAAATAATAAAGCAGGTTTTACTTTAATCGAAATGATATTCTGTATTTCTGTTATTCTTGTGATTTTATTACTTGTTATTCCTAATGTTACAAGTAAGAATAATGTAGTAAAAGGCAAAGGATGTGAAGCACAGGTGGAAGTTGTTAATTCACAGATTATACTTTATCAGATAGAACATGATGAATTACCTACAAGTATTTCTCAATTAACATCTGGTTCTAATCCTTACCTCACTCAAAAACAGGCTACATGTCCAAATGGAAAATCTATTTATATATCAAATGGACAAGCTTATGTATAAGAAGGGATTTACGGTTGTTGAGATGTTATTTGTTTTGTCTATTACAATCTTTCTATCATCACTTTGTATGACTATGCATACACGCACAATTAATGAACAGGAAGAAATAGCGCTTATTAAAGCAATGTTTGATGAAGCAAGAGCAATGGCTATAGTAGAAAAAGATACAGTAAAGGTATCAGTCTCTAATCATCGTATTGATTTGATTGGGAAAGAAAATAAGACATTAAATCTAGAGGAAGGCTATCAGTTTCTTACAAATCATACATTTACATATAATGATCATGGGCGTATTAAAATAGCCAAGACTCTTGTTTTAAAAACACCTTATCATACAAGAAAGTTTGTGTTTCAGTTAGGAAGTGGTGCTTATTATGTTACTTAATCATAAAGGAAATACACTTATTGAGTCACTTTTCGCATTGTCTATTTATTTGATGATCGTGGTTTATTTTGTTGGATCTTTGACTGTATTGAATAAGGCACAGCTTAGATTTAGATATGTTCAAGAAAATAGTAATAAACAGGAATTACGCATTGCAGAGGAAGGAGATGATCTCCAATCAAAACTCAAAGAGGCTTTACGCTCGTAGAAATGTTGTTGTCTTTAAGTATTTGTTTAATGATTGTCTTGAATGTACCTTCTATCATACGCGTCTTAAAGGTCCCTGTAGTGAGTTATAATCAGGATATTGCGGTAGGCGCTAAACAGCTTGCTGATTATCTTCTTGTTTCCAAGATTAAGACATATAGTGAAGATATTGGATATTATGATGAGAAAGGCGAAGAGAATACCATTATCTTTGATAAGAGAAGACTTGTTAAAACACCTGGGTATGAAATATTAATAACTGATATAGATGATGTCATTTTCTTTGAAAAAGATGCATATATGTATATGACCATTACGAGAGGACAACAGAAATATACATATATGATCTGTGATTTATATAGAAAGCAGGAAGATTATGTCGAGGAATAGGGGAAGCATATTACAAGTAGTTTTAGTGATCTTTCTAATATTATTTACAAGCATATTCAGCTATTGTACGCTTGTAACAAGACAATATGAATTAACACGCTATCAGAGAATGATGAATGAACAAAGACGTATAGAAATACTATTAAGAAGACATTGGCGTTCTACAATTGATCAGGACATACTACTTAGTGATACCTATGAAATAGAAGAGAGTATTATTAGTTATACTGTAGACGATGATGGAAGGGATTATCTTATTGATTGTGATATTACCACAAAGTCTTATCACTATACAATGCAGGTTAAAATTGATATGGAAACTTTAGATATGCATGAGTGCATATATGGGCATTAATGGATACTGCATATATGGGCATTAATGGATACTGCATATATGGGCATTAATGGATACTGCATATATGGGCATTAATGGATACTTTACTTTATACTATTATTTATGATATAATGATGTCCGATTAGAAAGGATGATATAAAGTTATGATTAATGCAACTGATTTAAGACCAGGAGTAACATTTGAATATGATGGCAATCTTTATGTATGTTTAGATTATAGCCACAACAAGACAGCACGTGCTGCTGCAAACATTCGTGTTAAGATGAAGAACATGAGAACAGGAACTACTACTGAAATGACTTTTGGTAGTAATGCAAAGGTAAAGAAGGCTCAGGTAGAAAAGAGCAAAATGCAATATTTATATGACAATGGTGGTATGTTAGTATTCATGGATAATGAAACATATGACCAGGTTGAAATTCCTGCAGACCGCTTAGAATGGGAAATCAACTTCATGAAACCTTCTGATAATGTAGAAGTAACAAGCTATGAAGGTGAAATTTTAGGTGTCGCATTACCAGTCAATGTACCATTCAAGGTTATTGAAACTGAAGCAGCAGTTAAAGGTGATACTGCAACAGGTGCAACTAAGTATGCAACTATTGAAACAGGTTACCAGATCAAAGTACCTTTATTTATTGAAGAAGGCGAAGTTGTTGTTGTAAATAAAGTTGA
>NZ_DAWDDM010000238.1:0-3083 GCF_052354645.1 Catenibacterium sp. | reverse complement strand
AATATAAACTCATGATATACTAATCTAGAGGAGTAGAAATGCTCCTTCGTATTATAGAACTAGAAGTTATTCAGTAATAACTCTATTTTTTTTATTTTATCTAGAAGGGATATTATATCACTGATGAGAAGTGAATTATTATAACATGAGATATCCATAAGGTAAGCTTGTAAACAATAATTGATAGTTATTACTATTAATGTATCGTTCTTCTCTTCACTAAATAAACATACTGATAATTTATAAACATTAGAAGAATTCTTTTATAAAACTCATGTTATAATGAGTAAAAGTCTAAAGAAAGGAATTCTTCTTTTATTATATGAATAAAGCGATATTAGTTATGACATCGGATAACCCCTTCTACATAGATGAACTTAAATCATTATGTATTGCATGTGATATTGAAGTAGAAGATGTTGTTATTCAGAAATTAGAAAAAATTAATCCTGCCACTTATATTGGTAAAGGTAAAATAGAAGAAATCAGATTAAGATTAGATGGAGAAATGGTTATCTTTGATGATGAACTATCTCCATTACAGGTAAAGAACCTTACCGACCAATTACAAACAGAAGTAACAGATCGTACAGATTTAATTCTTCGTATATTTGAACAGCGTGCACAGACAAAAGAAGCAAAATTACAGGTAGAAATAGCCAGAGACCAATATTTATTACCAAGACTTGCGGGAATGCAGGAACATATGTCACATCAGCAAGGTGGTTCTGGGTTTAGAGGATCTGGTGAAAAACAGATTGAGTTAGATCGTCGTATCATCTCTAGAAAGTTGTCCCGTTCTAGAAAAGAACTGGCACAGATTGTAAAACAAAGACAAACACAAAGAGAAAGACGTAAACGTAATAATGTCCCTGTGATTGCCTTGGTCGGTTATACAAATAGTGGAAAGTCTACTTTACTCAATACATTATGTCAGAATAAAGAAAAAAAGGTATTTGAGAAAGATATGTTATTTGCAACATTACAGACTTCTACTAGAAATATAAAGATTAAGAATCATACATGCTTGCTTACTGATACAGTTGGTTTTATTGAACGTTTACCACACAATCTGATTCAGGCATTTCGTTCCACTTTAGAAGAAGTGAAAGAAGCAGATTTATTACTCCATGTTGTTGATTCAAGTTTTGAAGATTATCAATTACAGGTTGATACAACCAATAAGGTATTAGAAGAATTAGGGGTTGAAAATAAACCTATGATCTATGTGTACAACAAGGTTGATTTAAATAAGTATGGTTATGTACATCCTGTAACGCCCTATGTTTTTATATCTGCAAAGGAAAAGATTGGTTTAGACTTGTTAGAAGATGAAATAAGTCATATCCTCTTTAAGGATTATGAAACTTTCCAATTAGGTATTCCTTATGATAAGGGGGAAGATTTCAAATATCTCTATGAGCATACTTATGTGGAACAGGTTGACTATCGTGATGATTATATCTATTTACAGATAGAAGCTAAAAGACAGGATATTAAAGACTATCTTATGTACATCCTTTTAAATTAATGAAACGGAGTTTCATTAATAAATCTTTTTTTGTATATTTTATGAAACGTTATAATAATCAACCTTGAAACAGTTTACATTTATGAGGCGTGATTGATAGAATGTATACATAAGATAAAGGAGACACATAAAATGGAAAGAAAAATGCCAAAAGATTTTTACTGGGGTGGTTCAGTATCATCATTCCAGACTGAAGGACACAGAAATGAAGGTGGAAAGGGTGTTTGTATCTATGACGTTAGACCTATGAATCCTGAATTTTCTGACTGGAACGATGCAATTGATGAATACACTCGTTATGATGAAGACATCGCGTTAATGAAAGGTATGGGATTCAACTTCTATCGTTTCTCAATCTGTTGGAGCCGTATCATTCCTAATGGTACATTAGATGAACCAGTAAACGAAGAAGGTGTAAAGTTCTACAGTGATTTAATTGATAAGCTACTTGCTGCAGGCATTGAACCAATGATCACTTTAGTACATTTCGATATGCCTTATCATCTTGTAAAGAACTATAATGGTTTTGCTTCAAGATATGTTGTAGACTGTTTTGAAAGATATGCAAAAGTTTGTATTGAAAGATTTGGTGATAGAGTTAAACATTGGATGTCATTCAATGAACAGAACCTTCATTCAATGATGTTAAGAGTTTCTAACGCTGAAGAAATTCCTGAAGGTGTAAGTCTTCCTAAACATTTATATCAGGTAAACCACAATGTTATGATGGCTCATTGTAAAGCAGTACGTGCTTTAAGAGAAATGCAGCCAGATGCTAAGTTCTGTGGTATGGGTGCAATCACTAATATTTACGCATATGACAACAGCCCAGAAAATAATTTATTTGCAACTCAGGCTTATAACTTATTAAATGGTTATCTTGTTGATACCTTTGCTCAGGGTAAATATCCTGATTACTGGAATGCTTACTTAGAAAATCGTGGATGGATGCCTACATTTGAAGAAGGCGATGAAGAACTATTAAAATATACTGTAGACTATATCGCATTCTCTTATTATCGTTCTAATACAGTTAAGACTGGTGTCTTTGATTATGAAAGACCAGCTTGTGACTGTGTGAATGAACAGCAGATCCAGAATCCTCATTGTGAAGCCAATGAATGGCATTGGGAAATCGATCCAGTTGGATTCAGATGGACTTTAAATGATTTACATCATAGAACAGGTTTACCAGTATTCGTACTTGAAAATGGTATTGGATGGCGTGAAGATATGACTCAGGAAGAAGTAGACAAAATGCTCGCTGAAGGTCGTACAATCGAAGATGATTATCGTATCAACTATCATAGAGACCATATCCGTGAAATGGAAAATGCAATGTTTGAAGATGGTGTAGATTGTTTAGGTTATATTACTTGGGGACCAATCGACATCCTAGCTAGTATGTGTAATATGGATAAGCGTTATGGATTTGTTTATGTTAATAGAACAAATAAAGATTTAAGAGATATGAAACGTATTCCAAAGAAATCTTATAATTATATCAAGAAAGTATTCGAATCTAACGGTGCTGATTTAGACTAATACTTGC
>NZ_DAWDDM010000237.1:0-3083 GCF_052354645.1 Catenibacterium sp. | reverse complement strand
GTTGACGTCAATAGACGCGCAATGGAACTTGCTAAACGTACAATTGAAGATTATCATCTTGAAGATATGCATGTATATGAAAGTAATGCATATGAGAATGTAGAGAAGACATTTGATATGATCATCTCTAATCCTCCAATTCGTGCTGGCAAGAGTGTTGTGACTACTATTCTTAAAGAAAGTTATTCACACTTAAATAAGAATGGACGCCTTGTGATTGTCATACAAAAGAAGCAGGGTGCACCAAGTGCTAAGAAATGCATGGAAGAAGTCTTTGGGAATGCGGAAGTATTGAAGCGAAATAAAGGCTATTACATAATTCAATCAATTAAATAATGAACTATAGGGAAATTGTATAAATTTCCCTTTTTGGGTTGACACAAAAGTACCCTTGTGCTAGTATACTAAAATGCCTACTCATGTATAAAAGCAGGTCATTTTGACCCTTTTTAGCTTGCAGATAGAGATTAAAAAAGGAGTGGAACGGATTTTGGAAAAGAATGTAAGAACTGCAGAAAGCCGCATTAAGCGACGCAATTATTCTCGTATTAGTGGTTCTTTGAAACTACCTAACCTTGTCGAAATTCAGACAGATTCATTTAAGTGGTTTCAGGAAAAAGGTATAAGAGAAGTATTTGAGGATATTTATCCTATCACAAATTTTAACGACACATTATCATTGGAGTTTGTAGATTGTCGTTTTGATGAGCCTAAATATGATGCAGATGAAAGTAAAGAAAGAGATGCAATCTATGCAGCTCCTTTGCGTGCTACTTTACGTCTTGTAAATAAGAAAACTGGAGAAATCAAGACAAGTGAAGTATTTATGGGTGATTTCCCATTAATGACAGATTCAGGTACATTTGTTGTTAATGGTGCAGAACGTGTTATCGTTTCACAGTTAGTTCGTTCTCCAGGAGCTTATTTTGGTAATGGAACAGACAAGATTGGTAAGATTGTCTTCAATGGACAGGTGATCCCATCTCGTGGTACTTGGTTAGAATTTGAAAATGATGCCAAGGATGTTCTAAATGTTCGTATTGATCGTCAGAAGAAGATTCCAGGTACTATTCTTTTACGTGCTCTAGGACTTTCTTCAAATGAAGATATTATTGAAGTTTTCGGAGAACACCAGTTCCTCTACAATACATTTGAAAAGGATCCAACACATAACACTGATGATGCGTTGATGGAAATTTATAGTAAATTGAGACCAGGTGAACCAGCTACTTTAGATGGTGCTAACTCATTACTATTTGCGCGTTTCTTCGATCCAAAGCGTTATGATTTAGCAAAAGCAGGTCGTTTTAAGCTACGTAAGAAATTAAGCTTATTAGATCGTATCGCTGATCGTGTTCTTGCTGAAGATGTTGTTGACGTTGATGGCAACGTTGTAATGACAGAAGGTACTAAGATTACTAAAGATAAATTAGAAATCTTAAAGCCAGTATTTGAAGCAGGTGCACATACAAAAGAAATTAAAACTAACGAAAATATGCATTCTAATCATACTATTCAGGTATTAGATGTATATACAGATGAATCTAAGTCTATCAAGATGAGAGTAATCGGTACTGATCTTTCATTAGATAGTAAGTTTGTCACTATTTCAGACTTTATTGCTGCATATTCTTATATGCTTAACCTTGTTGATATCTTTGATTCTCAGGACTTAGCAGCAGAAGATAGAGTGTCTTTAATGAGCCGTATTGGTTTATTAGATGATATCGACCATTTAGGTAACAGACGTGTTAGAACTGTTGGTGAATTAGTTCAGAACCAGTTCCGTATTGGTTTATCACGTATGGAAAGAGTAGTTAAGGAAAGAATGTCTTTAGCTGAAGATGATTCTATGACTCCACAGTCATTAACAAACATTCGTCCATTGACTGCTGCAATCAAAGAATTCTTCGCAAGTTCTCAGTTATCTCAGTTCATGGACCAGATTAATCCACTTGCCGAATTAACAAACAAGAGACGTCTTTCTGCCTTAGGTCCTGGTGGTTTATCAAGAGACCGTGCAGGTTATGAAGTACGAGACGTCCATCCATCTCACTATGGTAGAATCTGTCCAATCGAAACACCAGAAGGTCCTAACATCGGGTTGATTTCTACACTTGCATCTTATGCAAAAGTAAATGAATATGGATTCATTGAAACTCCATATCGTAAAGTAAATAACTGCGTTATTGATGAAAATGATATTCGTTATTTAACAGCAGATGAAGAAAAGAATTATATTATTGCTCAGGCAAAAGTTAAGACTGATGAAAATGACCGTATTATTGATGAACAGGTTATTTCACGTCATTTAGGTGAAAACATCATGGCTAAGCCAGAAGAAATCGACTTCATCGATATCTCACCTAAACAGATCGTATCAGTTGCATCTTCATGTATCCCATTCTTGGAAAACGATGATGCCACTCGTGCCCTTATGGGATGTAACATGCAGAGACAGGCTGTACCTCTATTAAATCCACATGCGCCTTATGTAGGAACAGGTATGGAATTCCAGGCTGCAAGAGACTCTGGTGCTGCAGTTGTTGCGAAAGAAGAAGGAACTGTTAAATATGCTGACGCTAAGAAGATCATCGTAGAAGGTGAAAGTGGCGAAAAGACATACAAGTTATTAAAGTTCACTGTATCTAACGCTGGTACATGTATCAACCATCGTCCAATTGTTATGGCTGGTGAACATGTTCTTAAGGGTCAGGTTCTTGCTGATGGACCAGCTATGGAACAGGGTGAATTAGCATTAGGACAGAACGTTCTTGTAGGTTTCATGACATGGAATGGTTATAACTACGAAGATGCTGTCATCATGAATGAAAAGCTTGTAAAAGAAGACTACTATACTTCTATCCACATTCAGGAATATACAATTGAATGTCGTGATACAAAGCTTGGTCCTGAAGAAATTACTAGAGATATCCCTAACGTAGGTGATGATGCTCGTTCTAACTTAGACGAAAACGGTATTATCCGTGTTGGTGCTGAAGTTAAGGAAGGCGATATCTTAGTTGGTAAAGTCACTCCTAAGAGACACGCAGAATTATCTGCAGAATATAAACTAATATTAG
>NZ_DAWDDM010000236.1:0-3139 GCF_052354645.1 Catenibacterium sp. | reverse complement strand
ATCTTCTGTTGTAGTATTTGGTGTTTTTACTTTTCCCTTATTAGAGATTTGATAATTTTCATGAATCAATCCATATTTAATAAAAGTTCCACCAATATCAATAGCTAATACACTTTTCATAATTTTCTCCTTTGAAAAGAGACTATTTCCTAAGAAATAGTCTCGTCTTTTATCTGATGTTTTTTTCTAAATTGAGAGGGTGTCTCATGATAGCTCTTCTTAAAGTGACTTATTAAAGAATGTTCATTTGAAAAACCACACTCAATTGCGATATCTAAGTTTCTCTTTTGTGTTGTCATCAATAGAAACTTAGCACGATCTAATCTTATCTTGGTTAAATAAGTATAATAAGTTGTATTCAAATTCTTCTTGAAGAGCAAAGAAATGTGTTGTGTTGTATAATTGAATTCCTGCGACAATTTCTGCAATGATATATCATCTTGATAATGTGTACTCACATAGAATAGAATATCTGAAAATATATCGTTAATTTCATCTTTTGCATCCAATAAATCAGATTGTGTTTCTTGAACACATAGTGCAAGAATATTTAATATACTTGCTTTATATCTTAATTGTGAGTAAACATCATCATGATTTATAAGCTGTATTATCGTTGAACAATAAGATTGGAACTCTTCTTCATTTTGAACAATAAAGACTTTATCGTTCAATAAAGAAGAAGACATATGTTGAAGTATAAAACCTATATTAATATGTATACATTGATAGTTATAGTGTCCTGTTTCTGCAACTATCTTATGTAATGTCTGCATGCCGATAACAACAGTGTTCCCTTTATGAACAATTGTTTCTCCTTGCGGAGTATAGACAGTCATTTCTCCTTCAGTAATATGAACAATTTCTAACCATTCATGCCAATGAGGTTCAACAATAAATAACTCCTGATTCTCTCCTACATCACCTAAAAATAAGCAATATTTATGTTTATCAAAACGCCTTAAGCTAAGATTTTCACCATCTATATTTTCATATTCTTCATCATATTCAATCTTCATATAATTCACCTTATAGAATTATACCACAACCATTTCTTAATAACTACTTATAGTTCTTCGCCGTTTGATTGAATCACCTTTTTATACCAGTTAAACGATTTTTTCTTCGTTCTTTTTAAAGAACCATTTCCTAAATCGTCCATATCTACATAAACAAAACCATATCTTTTTTTCATTTCACCTGTACCTGCACTGACCAAATCAATGCATCCCCATGGTGTATATCCCCAAACTTCAACACCATCATACTCGATAGCAATCTTTATCTGTTCGATATGTTTTCTTAAATAATTAATACGATAATCATCATTAATAGATCCATCTTCTTCAATTGTATCTAATGCACCAAGTCCATTTTCAACAATCATGAGTGGTAATTGATACTTATCATATAAACGATTTAATACAAGTCTTAATCCTTCCGCATCAATAGGCCATCCCCATTCAGATTCCTCTAAATAAGGATTTTTAGCGCCTCCAATTTGATTTCCTGATGAACCTTCTTTGACTTCCTTAGTAGAAATAACAGAAGAGTTATAATAACTGAATGAAATAAAGTCTACAGTACCTTCTTTTAAAAGTTCCTGATCTCCTTCTTCAGTTTTCAAAACGATGTTCTGTCTTTCTAATTCTTTTAATTTATAGTTTGGATAATATCCGCGACATTGTACATCATAATAGAAATCCTTAAAATCTCTTGCCATTTCCATTTCTTTGATTGAGTCTAATGGTTTACATGTTTCAGGATAGAATAGAATATTCGCAATCATTAAGCCAATTTTGAAATCAGGATTAATTTGATGGCCTAACATAACAGCTTTTGCACTTGCTAGAAGAATATGATAAATTGCCTGCTGCTGATTCTGCACATTTTGAGATGCTTCAAAGATACCAAGTGTAGTATAATCTCTTAAAAAGTTAATTTCATTAAATGTTAACCAGTACTTGACCTTATCTTTGTATCTTGTAAATATTGTTTCACAATATCTAGTGAAGAATTCTATTGTTCTTCTGTCTAACCATCCTTGATATTGAACCGCTAGATTTAAAGGGAGGTCGAAATGATTAATAGTAACAAGCGGTTCAATTCCATATTTTAGACATTCGTCAAAAACATTATCATAAAATTTTAATCCTTCTTCATTAGGTTGCTCATCATCACCATTAGGGAAAATACGAGTCCAGTTAATAGACATTCTAAATGTCTTAAATCCCATTTCTCCCATTAAAGCAATATCTTCTTTGTAATGATTATAAAAATCAGTTGCCACATGGCTTGGATAGTAAACAGAATCATCAATGATTGCCTTTGCATTCTTAGGAACATCCTGAAAACGATTAATTGTTTGTCTTGTTCCATCCTCCAACTCAATAACAATACGTCTCGGATTATGCATATCACCATTTGTGATAACATCCGCAGTAGCTAGTCCTTTACCACCGCTTAAATATCCACCTTCATACTGATTTGCAGCAGTTGCACCGCCCCACAAGAAATTCTTAGGAAAACTCATAATTTACCTCCACTATACTTTTCTTTTTGCATTTGAATATTCATCTGTTCTAGGAATCCAATCTAAAAATCTTTCAATCGCAAGATTCCAGAAACGCCATTCATGTTCATAATCTTTAACACTGATCCAATCAACATTCATTCCTTTTTCTTTCATTGCTTCAACAAACTTAACGTCAGATTCATATATAAAATCTTTATCTCCACAAGTCATATAAACTGGAATGTTTCCATCACTGTCTTCTAATACTTGATATAAGTCAATAGGGTTGTCTTTCATTTTTACTGCTGCTGAAAAAGCACCAATCGCATTATATTTATGAGTATTTGATAAGCCATGATATAAAGCACCAAATCCACCCATTGACAAGCCAGCAATATAGCGATCCTCTTTTCTATGAGAAATTGGGAATACTCCTTCTATAAATTCTGGTAACTCGTTTTAAATAAAATCATAAAATGCATCCTGTGGTTGATCAATGTAATACTTGTTTTCTCCAGAAATCATAACAACAGCTATCTGTCTCTCTTCCGCAAATAGTTCTACACTTGTATAGCCACCCCATTGTGCATGGTTATTACCAAATCCATGTAAGAGATATAATAC
>NZ_DAWDDM010000235.1:0-3155 GCF_052354645.1 Catenibacterium sp. | reverse complement strand
GATTACGAAGGTTATAAGAGACAGGTACAGAGAATGATTGATGGTGGTGTAAAAGCATTACTTGTCAACGGAACTACTGGTGAACCTGCTACTATTGATATTGAAGATGAATTTGAACTCACTAAGATTACAGTAGAAATGGCTAAGGGTACAGGTGTAAAGGTTATTGTAGGTGCGGGTTCTAACTATACTGCACAGGCTATTAGAAAGGCTAAGTTCAATGCTGAAGCAGGTGCTGATGCAAACTTAGTTGTAACACCTTACTACAATAAGACTTCTCAGAGAGGTTTAATTGAACATTATAAGGCTGTTGCTGCTGCAAGTAATTTACCACTTATTATGTATAACGTACCAGGTAGAACTGGTATGAAGATCAGTGTAGATACAGTAGTAGAACTTGCAAAGGTTCCTAATATTGTTGCTATGAAAGATGCAACAGATGATATTGCGTATGCAATGGAAGTATTAACACGTACTAAGGATATGGACTTTGATTTATATTCTGGATGTGATGATAATATTCTTCCATTTATCGCAGCAGGAGGTAAAGGTGTTATTTCAGTATTATCTAACCTTTATCCAAGAGAAACAGAAATGTTTGCCCAGGCTGCATTAAAGGGTGATTTAGAACTTGCTAGAAAGATGGCTTATGATTTAAATGATGTTTCTAAATACTTATTTATTGATGTTAACCCAATCATGCCTAAGGCTGCTTTAAAGCATATGGGTGTTATTGAAAGTGATATGCTTCGTCAGCCTCTTATTCCAACTACAGAAGAAAATAAGAAGTTATTATTTGATGCAATGAAAGAATTCGAAAGTAAGGGTTATTAAGATGAAAGTATTAGTATATGGTTATGGTTTAATGGGTAAGAAAGTAGCCCATGCAGTGATGAATGATGCAGATTTAGAATTAGCTGGTGTTGTATCTCCTGTGTTTGATGTACAGCCAGAAGTACCTGCATATAAGTCATTAGATGAAGTACAGGATGATATTGATGCCATTATTGATTTCTCACATCCTGCCAATCTAGATAGTATTCTATCTTATGCATTAAAGAATAAGTGTAAAGTTGTATTCGCTACTACTGGCTTTAGTGCAGAAGACTTAAAGAAGATTGAAGAAGCATCTCATGAGATTGCCCTCTTCCAGTCTTATAACACTTCTTATGGTGTGGCTATGATGAATAAGATGGTGAGTGAATTTGCGAAAGAATTCTTTGAACATCATTTTGATATTGAAATCATGGAAAAACATCATAACCAGAAAATTGATTCACCATCAGGTACTGCAGTGATGTTATATGATGGTATTAATAATGCTTTAGATGATTCATTAGAACCTACTTATGATCGTCATTCTATTCATCGTAAGAGAGAAAGAAATGAAGTAGGTATTTCATCTATAAGAGGTGGGACAATCTTTGGTGAACATACAGTCATGTTTGCAGGACAGGATGAAATCGTAGAAGTAAAGCATACAGCTCTTTCTAAAGAAGTATTTGCGAATGGTGCTGTTGCTGCATTAAAGGCATTAATGAATAAAGACAAAGGTTTATTTGATTTAAAAACATTATATTAAGGGGAATGGTATGGTATTACAGACACAGTTTGCTGATATAAAAGGCAATGATTTATATATAGATGGTATTAAAGCATCTGATCTTGCAAAGCAGTATGGCACACCACTTTATGTTATGAGTGAAGGTCATATTAGACATCAGATGAATGAATTAAAGACAAAGTTCATGGATAAGTATGAAAAGGCACTTCCATTATTTGCTTCTAAGTCTTTTAGCTGTCTTGCTATCTATAAGCTTGCAAATGAATATGGTATTGGAATTGACTGCGTATCTGCAGGAGAAATCAGTATCGCATTACGTGCTGGATTTGATCCAGATAAGATCTACTTCCATGGAAACAATAAGCTTCCTTCAGAAATTGAATATGCATTAAGTCATGATGTGACTCATTTCGTAGTAGATAATTTCTATGAAATTGAAAACTGTGAAAAGATTGCAGGGAAGCTAGGTAAGAAAGTAAAGGCAACTTTAAGAATTGTCCCTGGTATTAAAGCTGGTGGTCATAACTATATTATGACTGGTCATAAGGATACTAAGTTTGGCTTTAGTTCTCATTATGGTATCTATTTAAAAGCTATTCAGCAAATCTTAGAGTCTGATAATATCGAATATGAAGGAATTCATTGTCATATTGGTTCTCAGGTATTTGATTTATTCGCTTATGTGAATGCAATGCTTCAGTTCATGAAGTTTGTGAATGAAATCTATAATACATTTGGTGTTGTAACAAGTAAGATCAATGCCGGTGGTGGTTATGGTATTGCTTATACTAAACAGGATGAACCACTTGATTTTGAATCTATTACATCAGAAATCATGAAAGTTATTTATAATGAATATGATAGTCATGGATGGGAACGTCCAGCTGTTATGATTGAACCAGGACGTTATGTTGTAGGTAATGCAGGTATTACACTATATACAGTAGGATGTATTAAAGAAATCCCTGATGTACGTACTTATGTTTCTATTGATGGTGGTATGTCTGATAATATCCGTACACCTTTATATGATGCGAAATATGATGGTATTGTCGCAAATAAAGCAGGAGAAACAAAGACTAAGACTGTAACAGTTGTAGGTAAGATCTGTGAAAGTGCTGATATGATTACTAAGGATTTACCAGTTACAGCTAATATTATGCCAGGAGATATTTTTGCAGTATTCTCTACAGGTGCATATAACTACTCTATGTCTTCTAATTACAACCAGTTACCTAAACCAGCTGTAGTATTCACTTATGAAGGTGAATCAAGAGTCGTTGTAAGAAGACAGACATTTGATGATCTAATTTTATTTGATGAAGAATAGTCATGAGGAGATAGCTAAGGCTATCCCCTTTTTTTATGCATAATTATATATAATATAATTACCGTTACTTTGAAGAAAGTACCATTTTAGGCTAAAAAAAGATTGAAGAAAGTCACATTTTTGGTAAATAAAAGATTGAAGAAAGTCACATTTTGACAGATAATAAGATTGAAGAAAGTTATATATATTTAAAAAGTGAGGAGGTATTCTATGTTTTTTAAGAGAAAAGCGTATGATAAGCTACTTGAATGGAAGCATAAC
>NZ_DAWDDM010000234.1:0-3176 GCF_052354645.1 Catenibacterium sp. | reverse complement strand
ATCTTTATGACGAAACACTGGCTAACTTGTGACAACTAAACATACCTATTTCTGTGATCGACCATGATTATTACGGTATGATGAACGGTGAAAGACTACTTAAAAAAGCAATTCTATTAATCAAGAAAAACAATAAATAATAATTAAAGGGAGTACTTAAAGTATGATGAAACAACTTGAAAAGTATTTAATGCCTTTAGCGGAAAAAATCGGGCGTAATAAATACTTAATGTCAATTCGTGATGGTTTCTTAGTATCAACACCATTACTTATTGCAGGATCAATTTTCTTATTAATCGCAAACTTTCCAATTACAGCTTGGACAAAATTTTTAGAATCAACAATTATCAATCAGAAAACAGGTGAGACACTTGCTGCATTCTTATCAAAGCCATCTGATGCAACATTCACTATCATGGCAGTATTTGCGGTAATGGGTATCGCTTATTCATTTGCTGGTCAGATGAAGACAAACAAGATCTTCGGTGCTGGCTGTGCACTTATGTCATGGTTCTTAATCATGCCATACTCAATCACTGGTAATGTTGCTGTAGGATCTAAAACTATTGAAGCAACTCTTTCTGGTATCCCATTAGGATGGGTTGGTGCAAAGGGTATCTTCGTAGGTATCATTACTGCATTCCTAAGCGTACATATCTATGCTTGGGTAGAAGGTAAAGGCTGGACAATCAAGATGCCAGCTGGTGTTCCACCAACAGTTGTAGAATCTTTCTCAGCATTGATTCCAGCAACATTCGTAATGACTTTCTTCTTCCTAGTAAACTTAATGTTTGGTTTCTTAGGAACAAACGTATTCCAGATTATCTTTGAATTCTTACAGACACCATTACTTAACCTTGGTGATACATTAGGTGCAATGGTTGTTGCTTATATTTTCTTACACTTATTCTGGTTCTTTGGTATCAATGGTGGATCAGTAGTAGGTGCTGTATTTAACCCAATTCTTCAGACTTTATCAGCTGAAAACATTCTTTTCTTCACTAAAGGACAGGGTACAGGTCATATCATCTGTCAGCAGTTCCAGGACTTATTCGCTACATTTGGTGGATGCGGTTCTACATTATCATTATTAATCGCAATGTTATTATTCTGTAAATCTAAACGTATTACAGACTTAGGTAAACTTGCTTTAGTTCCAGGTATCTTTGGTATCAACGAACCAATCGTATTCGGTTTACCAATCGTATTAAACCCAACTATGCTTATTCCATTCATGTTAGTACCAACAGTAAACATCATTATCTCATACTTCTGTATGGCTCTTAAGATTGTTCCAATCTGTTCAGGTATCAACATCCCTTGGACTATGCCACCAATTATCTCAGGTTTCTTAGCAACTAACTGGGTAGGTGCACTACTTCAGGCTGCTTTAATCGTTATTGGTGTTATTATCTATATGCCATTCATCAAAGTACTTGATAAGCAGTACTTAAATGAAGAAGCTCAGGCTCAGGCCGCTAAAGAAGAAGACGACATTGATTTAGACGACTTATCTTTTGACGATCTATAAGAAGGAGAGATGAAACATGAAAATCGTAATGATTTATGACCAGATCCAGTCTGGTAAAGGGATTAAAGATGATCACATGGTACCTTTAGGATTAGTAAAAGAATCATGTGGACCTGCTATTATGATGGAACCATTCTTAAAACAGGTAAATGGACATGTTGTATGCTGTTTATATTGTGGAGATGGATTCTATGAAGCCAATAGTGATGAAGTTAGCCGTAAACTTTGCGCAATGGTAGAAAAAATCAAACCAGATGTTGTTGTATGTGGTCCATGTTTCAACTATCTTGGCTATGGACGCATGGCTGCACGTGTCGCTTATGATATTAACGAAAAAACTCATTCACATGCTATGGCTGCAATGAGTATAGAAAATGAAGAGACAATTAATGAATATAAAGACAAGGTTCATATTATCAAGACACCTAAGAAGGGTGGAACTGGTTTAAATGAATCATTAGAAGGAATCTGTCAGCTTGCAAAGGCAATGTGTGAACAGAAAGATGAAGACATCGTTGCTTCTAAATATTGTTTCTAAATTAACTTGAGGATACGTGAGGACGTATCCTCTTTCAATAAAAGGAGGATATTAATATGTACGGTATTATTGCTACTTGGAGAATGGCTTTAGAAGGTATTACAAAAGCAGATGAAATGTTAAAGAATCATGGAGATGCAGGAGATGCTATTGTTGAAGCTGTTAAGGCTGTAGAAGATTTCCCATATTATAAATCAGTAGGTTATGGGGGATTACCTAATGAAGAAATGATTGTTGAATTAGATGCTGCTTATATGAACGGAAATACTCTTTCAGTAGGATGTGTTGGGGCAATCAAAGACTTTGCCAATCCTGTAGAAATCGCAAGAAAATTATCTCATGAAAAGGTCAACAACTTCTTAGTTGGTGCAGGTGCTGAAAAGTATGCGTCTAAGAATGGTTTTGAAAGAAAGAACATGCTCACTGAACGTGCTGAAATTCATTATCATAATAGATTAAAAGAAATGACTCAGGAAATTAAACCTTATTCTGGTCATGATACAGTAGGTATGGTCTGCTTAGATGAAAATGCAAAGATGACTTCTGCAACTTCTACAAGTGGTTTATTTATGAAACGTTCTGGTAGAGTAGGTGATTCACCTGTATCTGGATCTGGCTTTTATGTTGATAGTGAAGTCGGTGGGGCAAGTGCAACAGGACTTGGTGAAGATGTGATGAAGGGCTGTGTTTCTTATGAAATCGTAAGAATGATGAAAGAAGGTATGCACCCACAGGCTGCATGTGAAAAGGCGGTTAATACATTCTCTAAAGAATTAATCAAACGTCGTGGTGAAGCAGGAGATATGTCTTTAATCGCTATGAATAATAAAGGTGAATGGGGATGTGCCACAAATATTGAAGGTTTCTCATTTGTAGTTGCAACTTCAGAACTTGAACCAACTGTATTTGTAGTAAAGCATGAAGGTGAACATAGCGTGTTTGAAAAAGCAAGTCAGGAATGGCTTGATGATTATATGCGTACAAGAACAGCCCCATTGGTAAGAAAATAATGAATGAAGAAATATTAAAGGCTGTTGATGAGATTGCAGATGAGATGATTGAAGGCATCAAGCGTATTGTACGTATTGATAGTGTAGAATCTGAGGC
>NZ_DAWDDM010000233.1:0-3192 GCF_052354645.1 Catenibacterium sp. | reverse complement strand
CCTTATGTTCATCATCATATAAATATAATTTCTTTAATGTTTCCGGAATGTATCTTTCCAATTCCGTCATATCATCAATTTCACCGAATATCTGGAAAAATCCAAGATTCGAATAATGTACGACCGACTTATTCTTATCGCCGCTCACCAGACGCACAATCTCAATATACTTAATCGCCTGACTTGCTTCGTGATAAGATTCTTTCAACCTCTGATATCCTTTCACACTTTTTCCTATGCCAATCTGAAAGTCTATAGCCTTCTTTCTATATAGGATGATTCGCTGGACAACAGCTTCTATTTCTTCCATCTCTTTCTGATATTCCAGTTCTGTCTGATCGGGATCTACCTGTTGAATCATAAAAATCTGATCCATATTTCTGTAAATAAGCGCATCTGGCAAAAGATGCATCAATTCACCCTCTATAACACCTACTTCGTGAAGCTGTTCTTTTGTATATTTTCTTTGTACATTGTTTGTGATGGTATGAAAATCAACAACCCTGTAAGTATCACTTTCTTTCATTCCGAGCTGTGCTGCCGCTTCAGCCATTTCCTTCGGACTCAGTAATCCATTCAGAATATTATGGATAATATCTCTCTGATACTTCTTTTTCAATTCGTTCTGTGCAAATTCACTCAAGAATTCATACTGCAAGTTAATAATCGCATTTTCAATTGCCATATAATCAAGTTCTGTCAGTTCTCTATTTTCTTCTGTTATGGTTATGTAGCCATCCACCTCGTTCAATATACCAATTTTTCCCACATATTGAACGCAGTTTCCCTTCATCTGCTTCATATACTGAAATTTTGTAATAATGTCAGGTTTATACGGCCGAATTTCGTCTGATAATATTAACTTGGAGTCGTCTGTGTTTGTTGAAGTCAAGCAATTAAGATTACTGTAATACAATGCAACAGGATTACCAATCATGGTACTTAAAAATTCGATAATATCTCTTGCTGTATTGCTTGATCCATTATTTTTCAAAATAAATGTATTAAAATTATCATGTGTAATTTTAAAATATTTTAATCGTGCTGTTTCTTTATCGAATACCTGCGTCATAACATGGCGGATAATTCCCCAGTAATATAAATCTTCCGGAATCTCAAGCAGTGGAATCTCATATTTTTCACAGTGTTTTTCTAATAACTTCAATCGCTTTCCTGTTGGATCATCCTCTTCTCTCTTTTTCACAATGAAACCACTAATATCACTTTTTACCAAATCCTCAAAATGATGCTCTACTTCCCGGTCACTGCATGATAAATATACCTGAAAGCTGGTTATAAGCATCTCTCCACCTGTCAGGTATTGTTCCATATCTTCAATTTCTATAATTCGAATGCCTTTTACTTCCCGATCCAGACCTTTTTCACCACAAAGCAGCTTCATTTTAGGGAATTGTTCTGATTCAAGTAATTTTCTTACAGTATATACCATCGTTACTCCTTCCTTATCCATCGCTGTTATGTTGTTCACATTACATAGTTCCTCTCTAGTTTTGGGTTATCAGTGCCCTAATTAAGTACCGTTTCCAGTAAACCAGCTATAGTCTTTGCAATTTTCATTGCTTAAATTTCACTTTTGGAAGAAATAAATAGCCTGTAGAAATAAGTTAAAACGGATTAGTAGAGGCACTTTACAACATAAAAGATATTATGCTGTACATTCCAATATTTCCTGTTCGACAATCTTATCCAGCTTCTTTTGGAACACTGTTTCTGTAGTTGCTGTATATATTCTCGTTACATTGATGCTTCTATGTCCAAGTAAATCTGCAAGACCTGTAATATCTTTTGTTACTTTATAATAAATTCTTGCAAATAGATATCGAAAATTATGTGGGAATATTTTTGATTCTGCTACTCCTGCCTTTTCTTTTAAGCGTTTCATTTCTCTCCAAATCTTACTTCTATCTTTTAACTTCCCATTTTCAGTAACAAATATCCTTCCTTATGCTATTTGGTTATTATGACAATAGGAAAGAAGTTTCTTTTGTAATATCTTCGGCAGAAAAATCCTTCTATATTTTCCTTTATTATAAATCTCTATCTTTCCTACCTTTACACGCTCCACTGTAAAATATTTTATTTCACTGATCTGGATTCCTGTACAAGCTATTGTTTCAATACACAGGGCAAGCTGTTCTTTTCCTTCCGCTATAGCTGTTACAATCAATTTCCTACATTCTTTTTCTGTCAATTCTTTCTGATCCTGCAAAAAAGGCTGCTTCTGCACTTTTATTCTTTTCACTTTCAGATTCCCTAGATCCAAAAATTTCAGGAACTGATTCAATGCGCAAGCATCGAATTAACACTATTAACAGCATAATTTTGGACAAGCCAATCTTTATATTGCAACAATACTTTTTTATTGATCCGCTTAGCATCTGCCAAAAATAAAATAATTTTTTGATATCTGCCATATATTTCTTTACAGTTACTCTTACGTTTTCTCTTTAATATAAATAATCAGTAAATTCTTTTATTGAACTTTTTGATACCTCTATTGAAAAATTCATTTGTTCCATAATCACAGTCCTCCTGAGAATCCATTTTCTTTCATTATAGCTGTTCGCTTTTTCGTATTCCCATACACTACTTTTCTATTTGTTATGCATTCATGAATTTTCAATATTTATTTTTGATTATATATCGTATTGTTGATTTTAGTCAACAGTAGACGCTTATTTTTATCATCCATTGTGAATATAATTTAACAATACGAGAGGAGATGTTTTATGCCAATGGCTGATATCGAATTATGTTTACAGGAAATTGGAAAAAGAATTATGGATCGTCGAAAAAAGCTGGGACTCACTCAAGAAGCACTTGCAGAAAAAGGTGATGTCACTACCCAGTTTGTTTCTTATGCGGAATCAGGAAAACGGGCAATGAGACCTGAAAATCTGTTAAAAATCTCCTCTGCTTTAGAAGTAAGTGCCGACTATTTGCTCACTGGTGAAATTATTGATAAGGATCTGTTGATTCTCTCAGATAAGCTCCGCAAGCTCACACCATCACAGGTACGCACAGTTGAAGCTATTATAGACGAATGTAACAATCTATTTAATCAAAAATAACTCTTCTCTCTCGTCAAAAAAGGAATGAAAGCTTATTAAAACAGTATAATGTGGACCCCGTGTCAAGGACATTAAATAAAAAGGCGCTTAAAAATGATTA
>NZ_DAWDDM010000232.1:0-3208 GCF_052354645.1 Catenibacterium sp. | reverse complement strand
AAGGGTACATGTTTTTAATTATTTCACCTGTCTACTTGACAGGGGCGGTTCATTTGTGTATGACTCATTTTTTTATCCATTTAATGTATAGCCCTGTGAGTAGTAAATGACTACTGGCATACCAGTTGTAATAGTATTGTACATAGTACCTGCAAAACTTACTGGAAGGTTAACACATCCGTGTGAACCACCAGACACATAAAGATTACCACCAAAACTAGATCTCCAGTTTGCATCATGGAAACCAATACCTCTATTGAATGGCATCCAATAACTTACAGGAGATTCATAAGGATACTTACCTGTAACAGGATCCTTAGTACCCCTTAATACTCTATTACGTTCTTTAGAATAAATATAATATGTACCAGCTGGAGTATAACGATCATTTGTCATCTTACCTGATACACAATCTGACTGAAGAACACACTGACCATTCTTATAAATCCATAGATGCTGACGAGATAAGTCAACTTCAACATAATTACCACCAAGACCATAATTCTCAGTAGACTGTTCTTTAGCACTATAAGCAGGAGCTCTCTTAACAGCCTTACCAGCATTTAATTCTTCTTTAATCTTTGCGATTTCTTCTGTCTGATTCATCTTATAACCATAAGTACCACCACTTACAGTTCTTACGCCTAAACCTGTTGCATTAAATGTATGTGTCTTACCAACAGTATTGGCTTTAGTTGCAAGTGTATAAACAAAGCTCTTCATACGTTTATTCCAGATTTCTTCGTTATAGCTATAAGTACCATCTTCATTCTTAACAAGCCATGTTAACATCTTTTCACTATTTAAGACTTCACTCTGATTGTTAGGTAGTTCATAAGTAATAGAAGTCTTTAAATATTTCTTTAATGTTTCAGCTTCAGATTTAACAGTTTCAGTTGTTTTTCCAGGGATCTTATATGCATCCTTTACTTTAGCAACATTTAAACTAGTTTTCTGAAGACCAACAGCTTTATTCACAGCTTCATAAACAGTCTCTTTATTTAAACTATTTCCAGCTTTTTCCTTTTGTACAGTAAATGAACCATTCTCATACTTCATACGTGCATCTGTAGGCGCTGTCTGGTTTTCATCCTTTAACTGATTCTTGCTATAAAGAACATCCTTTAACTTATTTTCATCATAAGAAGTCTTAGTCTGAATAGTTTTCTTATTTCCTTTGTGATTAAATAAGTAGTTCTTGAACCATGTAAATGAATCCTGTTTCTTCAATAAAGCCTCAACTTTTCCATCAGGAACATAACTCATGTCAATTTCTTTTGCTGAAATAGTTTCGGTAGTCTTATTTCTAAACTTCATTTCTAAAGTGTAGTTTAACTGATTTTCAGCAATCTTCTTTTCTGCATCTGCAACACTTAACTTACCTACATTTACATTATTAATATAAGTAGAAGGTAAGAAGCGATCACTATAAGCTGTACCCATATGATGAATATAGAGGAATACTGATAATCCAAGAATCACGAGTACAGATACAATAATTACAATAATCTTATTTCTTTTCTGCATATTTGTCATGTTATCTTTCTCTCCCTTATACTACCCCTTCTAATTCATTGATTATAGCAAACATTTGTAAAAAGGTAAATCAAGATTTGTGAAATGACTTAAAAATACACAACTTGTACAAAAGAAGTTAGTTTTAACTTATTTATTTGTGAATAAATATTTTATAAATAGTGAGGTGTGATTATTAGTACGTTGTGTGTAGTGACAAAGAATGTACAGAAATGTGTGTAGGTGATTCGAAAATAGTCTCTCTTAAATAAGCAATTCTTCAAATATTGGAGTATTAAATAGTATGGAGGATGTGACTATATGGCAATACCAACAAGTATTAAAACATTATTATCTGGCGATGTTGTTGAATGGGCAAGAATTGAATTGAAACAAACTTGGGATCCAGCAGCATCTTTGAAAACTATATGTGCATTTGCGAATGATCTTGATAATTGGGGCGGTGGATATATTATTATTGGAGTGCAAGAGGTTAATGGAAGACCCATTTATCCGCTAAAGGGAGTACCACCTGAAAAATTAGATTCTTTCCAGAAAATATTTTTGCGAAATGCAAACTTCTTAGACCGTCTTATACACCGATAATTAGTGTTGAAAAATATCAAGGTAAGTATTTTATTGTAATATGGTGTCCAGGTGGTGATAATAGACCATACTCATCGCCAAAGACGATGGAGAGAAATAATAAAGAGAGAATACATTACATTCGTAAAGCTTCAAACACTGTGGCACCATCTGATGATGAAGAAAAGGATTTATTTAATCTAGCAAATAGGGTGCCGTTTGATGATAGAGTAAATCATCAAGCAGAAATAACTGATCTGAATATAACTTTGATTCAGAATTATCTGAGAGAAATAGGAAGTTCACTATATGAAAAATCAATAACTGGAGATTTCACTGAATTATGTAGTGATATGAATATTATTAGTATACTTCCGGAATACGTTAAACCTAAGAATGTAGGGTTAATGTTTTTCTGTACACAGCCAGATAAATTTTTACCGTAAAAGGCAAGTATGCTTTTAAGGATTGTCGTTTGCCAAACTATCTTCCAAAAGATGGATATACTACGCTTGTCATAGGTTTTGTAAGACTTAGTGGTAATAAACTGATTTTACCATATTCAAATGCTTACAAGAAAACACATAAATGTGTAGAGATTACCATCCCACCCACATTACTTGATAAGAAAGTTAGGGAAATCCGTATCATACCGAAAGCAAACGCTAGGTTCTTTGAAATTCAATATATCTATGAAGCTGAATGTTTTCAAAGAAACTTAAATATAAATAATGCACTGGCAATTGACCTTGGTATTAATAATCTTGTAACAGCGGTATCAAGTAATGGCAAGACATTCATCAATGATGGTAAGCGACTTAAATCCATAAATCAGTGGTACAATAAGCAAAATTCAGATTTACAGTCTGTAAAAGATAAACAAAATATTGGGAAAAGACCTACCAATAAACAAAAAGCCAATACTCGCAGCAGGAAAAATAAGATTAATGATTATATGAACAAGACTGCACGCACAATCATAGATTATTGCATCAATAATGATATTGGAACACTTGTAGTTGGCTATAATGAAACTTTCCAGAAGAACAGTAGTATTGGTAAAGCCAATAATAAGACATATGTAAATATACCTTATGGACAACTTCGT
>NZ_DAWDDM010000231.1:0-3218 GCF_052354645.1 Catenibacterium sp. | reverse complement strand
CCAGATTATTAAGGAATGCGGGCGAAATCATCATGCGTGATATGAAGAAGATGAAAGACGAAAACAAGAAATGGGAAAAACAGCAGGCACTTGTAGAGAATCAGTTGAAGAAGATTTCTGAAGTCATTGAAAAGATTAAGAAGGCCTTAAATTTCTATTATTATGAAGCAACAGCTGAAGTTAAAAAACTTCTTAAAGATCCATTGAACTGGAAGAACTATACGGAACTGGATTATTATAAGGATCTTGATGCATTATACTAATTAGACAAATCATAAATAGTATATCGGGAAAAGTCCATAAAATCAGGACTTCTTTTCGTCGTGGAAAGGACTGGATAGCGGGCGCGAAAAAAATGAGCATCACCTTACGGTGATACTCATTTAGCAGGGACTGTCAACATTCTGTCCTTGACTTTTGAACCAGTTTACATTTTGGTTCACTCTTTTAACATCTCTAATTGTGTAATATAGCTATCAATGATTTTAAATGCGTCTTCTTTACTTAACAATCTTTCTTCTAGTATATATTGATAATAGTCATTAAAAGCCATTACAAGACTTGCTTCATGAAGCTGTATTGTTTTGATAGTGCCACTGGCTGATACAATCTGGAAATAGAGTGTATTAATGTTCATGATTATAACTGAGAAAGACATATTATCATATTCAGGGACATCTACAAGGTTTATAGAGTAGGTATTTATAAAGTTCTTTAGTCTACGTAAGATTTTGATTCTATCATTAATCGTTAGTGGTTGATAGAATGGCTGTGGGAAATCAATTGTATAACCAGTATCCACAAAATGTCTTAATCCCTGCAAGGTATAGAGTCCTGATAGATGATCTTTGTTACGCTTCACAAACTGTTTTATATACATTGAATGTTTCTTGAACGATTCCACAAAAACATTCTCTTCTAAAAAAAACTGGAAATGGATCGTCCTCTTGATAGACTGCATCAATAGGAGGTGCATAGAGAATACAATTGAAATCTTCTATCACATCACTTTTTTCATCCTTATTAGTGATTAAACACTTTGTTTCCTTTAAATATTGATTAAATAGTATTTCATACGCATCATATGTTTCTCCTTTTTCATAAAGAATACCACTTGAGTGATCTGCTGTATAAATAAGAAGATATTTAGTAGTCAGAATCATATTAGGAAAGAAACAAAGATGGTTATTGATCGCATTAATCTCATTATAGTAATAATATGGACTATAGTGATCATTATTAAAGATTAAAGGCATGATGTTTGTAAGAACACTTAAGTTATAGAACTGGTTATCTTTCGTTAGTTCGTTTGTGTTATTTAAACAGAATAAATGAGTAATAGGTATATGAGAAGAGACTATTCTTAATAAATAGAGTGCATGAGTAGGCTGACCAAGGATCCTTATATGAGGGTCTTTTTCTTTGCATTCTAAGAGAGATAGTTCATATAAGAGATGTTCTACATCATATTTATTAGTATAGTGTCCTGTCTTTAAGATAGAATCTAAAGTATCAGGTGTTGTAAAGGAACGATTATCAAGTAATGTGGCTTCTTTTAAGAAGAAACTTACATGCTGACGACAATAATAACGAAACTCTCCTATTCTGTCTATTTCATAGGCATTTAATAATTCTTTCTTTTCATCATTAGTAAGATAGAGATATTGACTGATCTGTTGGATAAAATCACGATTTGGTATTTTACGTTCTCCTCTAATAATCTTATAAAAAGTAGAACGGTCTATCTGGAAGTATTCTGCACACTTTTTGATATTGATTTTTTTAGTCTTGATATATTCGGATAATAATTGAGAAACATACATAGTACTACATCTCCATTTCAATCATTTTTATACATTCATCAATCAGTTTGATTTCATCTTCTTTACTATAAGCATTCTTCTTCACTACATTGTCAATAAAGTCTTTAAATGCTTCTACAAGGGTGATTTCTTTAATAGAGATATTTGCGAGGGTGCCAGTTGAATCGGATGCAATTATATGGAATGATTGATTAGTTAACTGGAAGTATGTTGTAGATGTTTCAGAAAGATAAGGCATATCTGCCATCATGACATAAGGATGCTTCTTACAGAATTCTTTCCACTTTCTAAGTAATGTGAGTCTATCTTCTAAAGAAAGAGGGTTAAAGAGTTCTGGTGGTATATCATGGAGATAACCAGTCTTGGCTGTATAGCGTAATCCCTGCAGTGTATAGATAATATGGAATATATCAGAATGTTGAGGATAGAATACCTCATTCCAATAATATCCAAATTTTTGGAAGTCTTTAATAAACTCCTCTTTATTAGGAAAGAAGTCTTTTAATGCCTTGCGCATAATGGATAAATCGTTCTCTTCAAATACATAAGTAGGACATGGTGTTGTCATTATTTCCTGCGTAATAACATGAGTATCAAAGAATGTCTCTGTGTCTGTAAGATAGTTTGTCCATGAATTACGTGTCATAAAACACTCTGCTTCTTTTAAATAAGCATCAAATTTTTCTTTATAGGCATTCACAATCTGTGGAAGTTTATAAAGTATTCCCTGACTATGATCATTTGTATAAGTAAATAAATAACGCGTTGTAATCATTACATTAGGATAGAATACATCATGTTCATTCATGATAGAAACATTGCTGTAGTAGTAATAAGGATGATAATTCTTATTACGTAAGATGACAGGTAATAAATTAGTTAAACACTTTAAGTTATAGAATTCATTATTCTTTGTCTGTTTCTGAGAGTTATCTAGATAGAATAAATGAGTCATAGGCATCTCTGCTGAAATATGATTAAAAGAATCAAATATAATAGACATCTCATAAGGCTGTTCCATGATTCTTACATGAGGTTTTTCTTCTCTTAGTTCATAAGAATATAAAGTATAGAGTATATGTTCTACATTAATTCTTCCTGTATAGACATCATCTACAAGAGTCTGATCATCTTGTACCTGTTCTGTTATTTGATAATGATGATCTAATACATGATCTGCTTCCTTAAAGAAATCCTGGATATGTTTACGACGATAGAATACAAAAGCACCTATTGTATCAATTTCATAAGCTTCTAGTATTTGTTTTGTTTCTTCCTGACTTAAACATAGATATTGTGCCATTTTATTGACTAATGCTTCACTTGTTGCAGGTCTTTGACCTTTAATAATCTTATGTAGTGTAGAACGATCTATTCCTAAGTATTGTGCAAATT
>NZ_DAWDDM010000230.1:0-3226 GCF_052354645.1 Catenibacterium sp. | reverse complement strand
GTGGAGACTTAAATATCAATCTTCTTAAACGGATGCGTAAGCATCCTAGAAGCCTAGACTTCAAATACAGAGTATTAAGTCGAGGTAGTTCACAGTATAATGAAGGAGCGAAAGAGGTGATACTAGTGAAATGGAGGAACAAATTGATTACTGTCATTTTACTATTATTTATTTTCCTTGAATTATTTTCTGTTTTTAAGATTACCACTATGGCAACTTTTGAATTGAAACAGACAGTATTTACTTATGAATTAGGACAGGAAGTATCACAGAATATAGAGGATTATGTCATCTGTCCAGATAGAATAAAAAAATCACTTACTTTAAACTTGAAGCGTGTTAACTTGAATAAAGTAGGTAACTATAATGCAAGTATTGAATATGCAGGACGTGATTATGACTTTAAGATTAAGATTGTAGATACAAAAAAACCAACAGTAAAACTTAAAAAGCTTGTTTATTATGTAAATCCTAATCAGCCACTCTATGCAAAAAATACAGTCGCTGAAGTCAATGATGCGTCTTTAACACAAATCTATTTCTTAAAGAAAGAAAATAGTGAAGAACTAATTAAAGAAAAGTCATATGAAAAGGTAGGTACATATATTGAACGTGTTGTAGTGAGAGATGAACAAGGTAATACATCTTTTCCAATGCGTATTAAAGTGATTGTAGCTAATGAGTTGGTTGTTCCTGTGATCAAAGGGGCAGAAGATAAAGTTATTCATTTAGGTGATAACTTTAATGCAAGAGAAGGTGTCACTGCTTATGATAATGAAGATGGTGATTTAACAAATAAGATTGTTGTTACAGGTAAAGTACAGACTAATACTGTAGGACGTTATACTCTAATATATACAGTCACTGATAGTTCTAAGAATATGGCTAAGGTTACAAGAGTAGTGGAGGTTATTGAATGATCACATATATCTTTATGGCGATATGTATAGCAGTTTTTGTTTATATTAATTATTTTTCTAAGGATAATAAAACTTCAGAAGCAATGCATTTAGGTGCTTTATATACACCTTATGTAAAAAATAGAGGAGAATATTGGCGATTTATTACATCTGCTTTTATTCATACGGAATTTCTTCATTTATTTATGAATATGTACTGTATCTTCTATTTAGGACGTATGTTTGAAACACTCCTTGGACCAGTACGTTATTTAATACTTGTCTTAGTATCTATTGTGATGAGTTCACTCGCTACTTATTACTATTCTTATAGAGATTCTAGTGTGGATAACTCTATCACAATTGGTGCAAGTGGTTTATTCTATGGCTTTTTAGGGGCTATTATTGGACTAGGTTTATTTAAAGGTGGTGCTTTCTTTGATTTATTAAGAGGCTATTTACCTTGTATTGCGATTAACCTCGCCTTTACTCTTATGAATTCTCGTATTTCTAAGACAGGACATGTAGGTGGATTAGTTGGTGGATACCTCACTATGTATATTATGTATCTCTTAAAAGTGATATGAGAATACTAATTGATGGAGATGCAACGCCAGATATTGAAAAAATCGCTTTTTTGTGTGATAAATATGATATAAAGATGATAGTGTATTGTGATATGAATCATTTCTTTGATTATGAATCAGTTATTATGTGTGATCAGGGAAATGATAGTGTGGATTATGCCATTTTAAAAGATGTGAAGAAGGGTGATCTTGTGATTACGCAGGATTATGGTGAAGCAGGTATGCTTCTTACAAAAGGTGCGATTGTTGTTCATCCTTCAGGGTTTATTATTGATTCCAACAATATAGATTCACTTTTAATGACACGCTATATCAACGGAAAGATGCGTAAGCATCAACTTGTCAAAGGACCAAAGAAACGTACACAAGATACAAGAAAGAGATTTTTAAAAACAATAGAGGGGATTATATCAAATGAAATATAAGTTAATTGCATTAGACTTAGATGGTACATTAAAGAATTCAGAAAATAAAATTACTGATGAAACACGTAAGACACTTATTAAAGCACAGCAGTTAGGTGCAACAATTGTACTTGCATCAGGTAGACCAACACCTGGTTTAAGACATGAAGCAGCTGCACTTGAATTAGAAAAGTATGAAGGTTACTTATTATCATTCAATGGTGCTAAGGTAATGGATGCGAAAACAAGACAGACTATGTTTGAACAGCGTTTGACTATTGAGCAGGCTAAAAAAGCATATGATGAAGCAAAGAAACATAATCTTGCGATTATGACATATTATGATGATGCTGTTTATACTGAAGATGTAGATGATCAGTATGTTAATATAGAAGGACGTATTAACGATATCGAAATTAAAAAGACTGAATCTTTTAAATCAATTTTAAGAGATCCTATTAATAAAGTATTATGTACAGGTGATCCTGAACATGTGGCTTCTGTATTAGAAGACTATAAGAGTGCATTCCCAGGTTTAAGTATTTACCGTTCTGCACCATTCTTTATTGAAGTTATGGCACCAAATATTGATAAAGCAGCTTCTTTAGATAAGCTAGTAAAGATGCTTCATCTTACAAAAGAAGAAGTGATCGCCTTTGGTGATGGATTCAATGACTTATCACTCATTGAATATGCAGGCTGTGGTGTCGCTATGGCCAATGCAGTAGATGAAGTCAAAGAAAGAGCTGATGTTGTCACTTTATCAAATGATGAAGATGGTATTGCTTATATGTTGAAGAAACTAGAGGAGGAATTAAGAGATGAGTGAAATGCCTAAAGATCCAGTGATGTTACTTAGCTGGTTAAATATGAAACTCAGAGACCAATATGAGGATCTTGCAGACTTATGTTATGACTATCATATTCCTATGCAGGAAATCGTAGATAAGATGGAAGCTATTGGTTACCATTACACATACAAATCAAATCAGTTCAAATAAGAGTGTATAACCACTCTTATTATTTTGCCTAAAATTTGTTTTATTTAGAACCAAAATAACGCGATAACGTTAAAAATATAAATATATGGAGGAAAAATGAAAAATGTTAGAGCTAAAAGATTTTGAAGAAGCAAAAAAGAGAGTAGACGAAGTAATCATTCCAACACCTTTGATCTATAGTCCAGCGTTCTCTAAAGAGTGTAGAAATATGGTTTATATCAAACCAGAAAACTTACAGAGAACAGGCGCATTTAAGATTAGAGGTGCTTATAATAAGATTATGAAGATGGATGATGAATCCAAGTCTAGAGGACTTATTGCATCAAGTGCAGGAA
>NZ_DAWDDM010000229.1:0-3233 GCF_052354645.1 Catenibacterium sp. | reverse complement strand
TCTATAATATATACGATAATGATATGTTTGTGTAGACTATTAAGAATATGTTATAATTTGATTCGAGGAGCTGATAGGATGAAAGAAGAATTATTTGATGATTTAATATTAGAAAGAGGTTATGAATATGCCCAGGAAGGGGCAGTGGATCATGTACGTAAAGTAGGAGAAGTGATCTATGCCACTGTTCATGGGACAGAGGATTATCATGTGAAAATAGATGATAATGATATGTTCTGCGATTGTCCCTATGCTAAAGAGGGAGCGCAATGTAAGCATATGGCGGCTGTTTTGTACTATTTAGAGAGTCATCCTGTTTATGATGAACATACAATTATTGATGCATTAAGTGAGAAGCAGGCTAAACAACTATTAAAGAAAATATTAAAAGATCATCCAGAATATTTAGATCAACTACCGCAGGTAGAAAAGAAAGTAGAAATCAAAGAAAGTGTGGAAGAGGCTTTTAGAAATCATCCTGATGTTAAATCAGCTCGTAGTTATATTGTGAAATGTATGGATGATTATATGGATATAGATATACTTATTCATACATTTAAAAATTATTTGGAAGATAAAGTCGTATCCAAATCTTTGATTGATTACTATAGTACACTTGATATTAAAAAAGCGATTTTATTTGTGAAATCATTAAAGACAGATAAGCCTTCTATTAAAAAGATGTATCAATCTTATTTGAAGGACTTATATTTAAAAGATAATGATAGAGAATCTTATTTAGATATTTTATGGACACTAGTAAGAGAAGATGGACAGATAGATTTCTATCGTGAATTAAAAAGACAATATACAAAAGAGGAATGGATTCCATTAAGAGAAGATCTTCTTAATAGTCTTCCACCTCGTGCAAGACTTGATAAGATTTATTTAGAAGAAGGTATGTATGATCAGTTATTAAATCTTGTCATTCAAACACCTGGTTTGTATATTCTAGAAGAGTATTATCATGATTTATTGAATTATCCTGAGCAGCTATTAAATAAGTATTTAGAGGAACTTAAACCTCTTGTAGGTAAACAGGATATCACTCATTATCTCGAAGAAATAGAAGAGATTCCTGGAGGCGTGCAGTTTATTTCTTTAAATCAATTGAGAAAATAAGGCATTTTAAGCGTATAAAAAGAGTAGGGAGATATAATCTCTCTACTCTCTTAATTTTTCTAATCCCATGATAAAGAAACTGATGATTAATAATAAGCTTGATACCCAGATAACATGAATAGATTTTCCTTGGGAAAATAAACCACCAAATCCTGCACCAAGTCCAAAAAAGAAAATAATTCCATAATAATAGAATGCACGTCTAAGTGATGCTTTATTATGTGTTTCTGTATAATCAGCTAAAGCACTTGTACCATTACGAATATTCCCAATACACATTGTAGAAGCATAAGAATAACCACTTACTTTTCTAAATGTCTGTACCTGAAGCGCACAAGAGAATGAGACAAGAATAGTCGCTAAGCTATCTAAGTGATGAGGAATGAGTCCTACAAAGAATAGAATCACTATTTCTAATACAAGTATACCCTGTCTCCAATGCATCTTTTGGGCATATTTAAAGCGAGAATGCACAATATCGGCAATAAATATTCCTGATGCAAAGGCGATTAAAGGTAACAAATACTTTAAGGCAATCATCCATTCTCCACTCATGATATGATTACTTAATAATACGACGTTACCTGTCTGGGCATTAGAATAAACACCACCACGTGCAAAATAAGTATAAGCATCCTGAAAGCCACCAGACATGGCAAGGAAGATACTATTTATAAAAGCTTCAGACATCTGTCTTTCACGTAAAAACCATTGAATAAGTTTGTCTTTCATAACATACTCCATTGTAAATTTAAATCAAATGCATTATACTGAATGAACAGAAATATGTAAAAAGTATTTTTGATATACTGATGATATGATTATTATATGGGAGGACGCTTATGGCAAACTATGATTATTACAGAATATTCTACTATGTAGCACAATACCAGAGCTTCACAAAGGCGGCTGAAATGTTAAGGAACAACCAGCCTAATATCACCCGTTATATCAATAACCTAGAAAGTGAACTAGGCTGTAAGCTTTTTATTCGTTCTAATAGAGGTGTTAAATTAACACCGGAGGGAGAAAACTTATTTGAACATGTGGCAATTGCTCAGGAACATTTAAGGCTTGGAGAAAGTGAACTACAAAAAGAAAAAGAATTAAATAGTGGTTTAATTACTTTAGGTGTCAGCGAGAATGCATTACGTATATTCCTTCTAGACCATCTAGAACGTTTCCATGAACAATATCCACATGTTCGCCTGCGTATCACTAACCATACTACACCAGAAGCATTAGAATCATTAAGAAATGATTTATGTGACTTCTCTGTTGTTACAACACCAATAGACTTACCACATTTATTACAGGTCTCAGTACTTGATCATTTTGAAGATATTCTTATTTGTGGGAAGAAGTATAAGGAACTCTCATTGAAACATCATTCTTTAGATGAATTCAAGGATACACCTTTTGTTTCGCTTACAAGTCAGACAGGAACAAGGAATTTCTATAATCAATATTTCTTAGATAATGGTGTTTCTTTCCATCCTGATATAGAAGTCTCTACAACTGATCAGATTATCCCTCTTATTATTCATAATTTAGGTATTGCATTCTATCCTAGAAAGCTAGCCCAGCCATACTTAGATAAGGGAGAAGTCTATGAAATCCCGTTGTTTCAATCATTACCACATCGTAAGGTCTGCTTAGTGAAGGATCCTAATAAATCACAAAGCATTGCCTCTAGTAAATTGATTGAATCACTTACACATCGTTAAGGAGGAATTATGCCACTACTTATATTTATGATAGGTACTTGTTTTGGCAGTTTTATATCTTGTATGTCACATCGTTATATTTCTCATGAATCAATACTTGGAAGAAGTCATTGTGATTATTGTGGTCATACATTACATGTATTAGATTTAATTCCAGTCTTATCTTATATATTACTTAAAGGGCAATGTCGTTATTGTCATCATAAACTCAATAAGAGTCTGCTTGTTCATGAACTAACAGCAGGCTTTTTATTTGTCTTATTCTATATTCATGATGGATTAAGTATTCTTTATTTATCTCATATCGCATCTCTTACATGCTTTTATATTATTTCTATAATAGACTTACATCTCTATGAAATACCTGATATATATCTTCTTATT
>NZ_DAWDDM010000228.1:0-3241 GCF_052354645.1 Catenibacterium sp. | reverse complement strand
GGCATACTTATTGATGCTATCGAACCCTAAGTTTTCCATATCTACTCGAATCATAAAAGCCCAGGTGAATAACTTCTTTACCGCCATTTCATCGAAGTTGTGGAACTTATCATAATAGCAAAGCAGCGCGCAATAAAACAGGTTGCGAGCATAGACAAAACCTGCAGATCCATATTTCACAGAGTCCATTTCTTTAATACTAGATACTTCTTTGCCATTGCAGATAATAGACTTAATTTCCGCAAAATCATGATTATTAAATATTTCTGTCTTAATATCGTGTATCAAGTATAGGTAATGATCTACCATTTCAAAAAAATCATTTCCTGAAATAAATGTCTCTGTAATTTGGAAACATGGCATTGCTTTACTTGCACGTCTTGCATATGAATACGTTGATGATTCTGGTATACCTTTATAAGTATCAATTTCCTTTGCCGTAAAAGGCTTGCTCTTTAATCCGCGTGACCAGTTCCAAACTGGGAACAGAAACAAATCGAAAAGCTCTCTAATTTGATTTGTGTCTTTTGATTCCCACTTAGTAACCGCATGTTCCATCTCATATGGATACTTTTTCATCTCTCGCAGGTGATATGCTTTCAATAGGTCATGCGGATCAAGAGACTTTCCTCTAGTATTCTGTGAATCAAATAACTGAAAAGCCTCAGATACCTTTTCGACACTGATTACAACAACCTCTAATATTTCATCAAATGCACGAATAAAATTCTTCTTATCATCTTTACTCTTTAGTGAAAACCATTCGCGAATGAACATATAATTATCATGAATATTAGTTTGAGTTATTTTATTGAAAAATTTCTTCTTGGAAATAGGACACTTAACCCCTGTCTCTATGCATTGTTTTATAAGAAGAAGTGATATGATCCTCTGTTGTCCATCCACAACATCAAATATTCCACGTTCATTCTCATGAAGAATAATGGTTCCTACCCTGTACTTGAAGGGAGTTTTATACAGTCCTGCTTCATTGATTGCTGTACTAATATCACCAAGAAGCTCCTCAATATTTTGAATCGTCCACTTGTATGGCCTTTGATAGTCAGGAATATCAATCTCCATCTTTAGTAATTCATTTATACTTTTTATCTCAGCCATGTCTATATCCACCTACACTTAAATAGTTTTATCACGCTCTGCATCTTATTTTTCCTTTATGTATTTTCCACTCTTGATACGCTTATCATTGGGTTTTTCTGCATCAGCCGGAATAGCCCAATAGGAACCAATCTTTGTTGCACCTGGAATTCTATTTTCTGCACATAAAACCTGAATTCTTCTGATGGAAATACCCCATTTTTCAGATGTTTGTCGTATTGATAAATATTCCATATAGTCCTCTCTTATAATACAAATAACACACAATACAATTTAACGAAATTATATTCCAAACCACGAATAAAATCAATCTAAAAAAGGCAGCCAAGTCTAAGCCTGCTACCCTTGCAAATTCATGTTATCTCGGAATATCCAATTCAATGCCTGCTTTGAAACAAACTTTGAACCGATCACTCATAAATCTTTATCTCGTGAAAATACTTTCTGCCATCGTGTTGTACATCACTTTAAATGTATATTGATTCTTCAAATTATTTGAATCGTATTATTCGTATTCAGTTAATGAAGATTTCATTAATCCAACAAATTCAGGAAACTGTGCAAGCACTTCTTTGGCCACTTAAGGACGAAGTTCGTCTATCTTTGATGCAAAACTAATCACATCACCTTTTGATATATTCTTAAAATCAGTTCTCTGCATCACAGCAAGAATATCCTTTTCCAATGGTGTATATTCTATGATTCTACCTCCTAGTGAGCTGTCTGTATTCTCTTATTTGTATCCAACTCCAAACCAACCTGCCAAAATCCCATATCAATCATCTTCATCTGTGGATATGGCATACCTTCAACTTTCATTTTCTCTCTAACTGGTTCAAATCGAGCAGAATTTTTTTCGTAAAAATCGACAAGCTGCATAATGGATTTCAAGTTGTAAATACCGGTTGCGACCTTCTGATTCTTTATTCCTGCAATAAAATATCTATCATATGCTGGAACACAGCCAAGTGTTCCCATAAGTATTTTCGTGATTAGTGTAAAAGATAACTGATTTTTCAGTTCTTGTCCTTCTACTTTGTGCCTGATTTTATCGTAATACTGCTCTAAAAACGAATTTATATCCTGCAGTAACTTTTGGTTGCTATCCTCTTTGACACCGATACAGTCAATTCCAGCTAAAACATCATATTTTTCATTTAACAGTTCTTTTACTACTGGAATATGTACTTTATAATCCTTTTGTAGCAAAAATGATGAGCCACGATACATTCCCCAACTTGCTAAATAGAAAGCTAGTTGTAAACTCAGATAATCATAATCAATCTCTTGGCTCCCTCGTGCTTTTATGAAATATGAATAGCAGTGTTCCCAAGAACGATATCGACCATTCTCATCAACCTTCAAATCATTATAAAATTCTGTTGATGATTTAATAATCAAATCCACAGTATCCATGCTACTCACCGCCTATTCGTTACTTGTTTTTTTCTGTTCTCCATCCGGGAAGATAAATGATTGCTCAAAGGTAACACCCATGATATCAGCTATCTTTTTCGAGTCACAGTATCTCGTTTCAGTTTCTTACCAAAGTTCTGTGGAGTCTGACCTATCCGTCTGGCAAGTTCCGAAACGTTTATATTCTTTTTATTACATAATTCTTTAAACATATCGGATGTCTTCATCATTATCCTCCATGTCTAAAAAGCACCTCAACTTGTTACATTATAAACTGTTTGGTTGATAAATTCAATTTTGGCATAGTTCCATCTTGTGAATTTTCTAAAAATGACAAAAAACTGCATTGCTACAAGATGTCCGTATCATTGTTCCTGTTTCATTTATCTCTTAAGGAAACCCTGAAGTACTTGCGTTTAAGGGTTAATATGGGCTATACTATGGTATCTGTCCGGGATCAGGCTGTTGTAGATGACGTGAGCAGCATGTATCCCGGATGTTGTGAGTATGGAAGAGGGTTTAAAGTATGATAGTTACTCTGATTGAGAAAGTATATAGTTTTCTGTGGGGAGATCTGGTGCAGATTCCACTGCCAGGCGGCAGCACTCTGGGGATTTCGCTTCTGATAATATTACTGATTCCTACAGGAATTTATTTTACGGTTCGGACGCGTTTTCTGCCGATTCGCCTGTTCCCGGATATGGTG
>NZ_DAWDDM010000227.1:0-3270 GCF_052354645.1 Catenibacterium sp. | reverse complement strand
ATTACTCTTGGGACTATCTCAATAACTGCACTGAGTACTGATCCACTAATAAATGGTGAGAAGACGAAAGATGTCACTGTTGGCTGCATTGTGTTCATTAATAATGAAGATAAACCAAATACAAGACCAATAAGACATCCCTGCTTAGTACCTAATACAATAGCCGCAATAATAACTGGAACATGAAGCAATGTTGCTCTTAAAGGTCCAATAGGGATAAATCCTAAAAATGGTACCATGACCATAACTGCTTCAATCGCAATAAATAATGCAAGTAAAGTAAGATTCTTTGTTTTTTTGTTATTCATTTGTTTCCTCCACTGTCATTTGCATACGCAATATGACGTAAATATAATTTTGCCAGCAGAATATTAAGTTAGCTCCTAAATAGGTAGCCACAGGGCATATCCTACACAGCAAAACCATTATATACTCATTTTTTGGAAATGAAAAGCATTACATTTTCCCATACTAGATGTCATTTACTGGAGAACGAGCCGGATGTCTTGCATCCTTTGTTTTATCATAACTGACTTTTTTCTCTAAGTTTCTATTATAATCACGTTGGAATATACATGAGAAAATAAGATTTAAAATATAGTCCATAGAAAGATTTGAAGCAAAAGGTGCTATTTTAGTAAAGATTTTCTCTCTTGAACCAACCCTTAATATCACATTACCATAATGTGATAGCTGATTATCGCCAAGAGAAGTAATCACAATCATCTTTGTCCCCTTCTCTTTTAAGGTCTGGGCAATACGGATGATTTCAGCTGTTTCTCCTGAATAAGAGAGAATCATTGCAAGATGTGATGAAGAAGAGTTATAAGCTAAAAAGATCTGTTCTCCTTCTAGTGTACGAATATTTACGTTACGTCCAATACGCGTCATCTTATGCTGAAAGCTTAATGCTTCTAACATGGAGTTACCATTTCCATATATATCTATAGAATCATATTGATTCATAAGTTCTATTGCATGTCGTAAATCATCAAAATCTATTAATTTAATTGTATCATCTATCACTTCCCTACTCATTGTACCTAACTTATAAGCAATCTGAGGATAGTTGTCTTCGGGACCAAAAGGAAAGTTAACATCGATTCTTTTAGTTTTAGTAAGTGTATATTGTAGTTCTGCTGAATACTTTATTTTAAAGTCATTGTAGCCTTCTAGACCTAGTTTACGGCATAGTCTCACTATTGTGGCAGGAGATGTATATGTTCTTTTTGCAAGTTCCTTAATAGATAGATTCAATACATCTTCACCATGATTTAATATGTAATGGGCAATTTCCACTTCAGCATGTGTGAAATCTAATGCGAATTCTAATTGTGTCATTATACTCATTGTTTATCACCTGATTCAATTATATCATGAAACGTATTTTCAATAAACTTGATTTTTAACACTCTTTTTTGAAACAAAATTAAAACTCTATCCGTACATATTTACTTCTCTAAATAGTTATGTGAAAATATTTTTGTACCATTAAGGAGGACGAATAAATGGAAAAGAAATTACCAAAAGATTTTTTCTGGGGTGGTTCAGTATCATCATTCCAGACTGAAGGTGCCTGGGATGAAGGCGGAAAAGGTTTATCAATTTATGATGTAAGACCTACACCAGAAGGACATGCTGACTGGAAGGTAGCAATTGATGAATATCATCGTTATAAAGAGGATATTCAGTTAATGAAAGAAATGGGATTCAACTTCTACCGTTTCTCTATTTGCTGGAGCCGTATTATTCCTAACGGTGATGATGAAGTCAATGAAGAAGGTGTACAGTTCTATAATAATTTAATTGATGAATTGATTGCGAATGGTATTACACCAATGATTACATTAGTTCATTTCGATATGCCTTATCATTTAGTAAAGGAATATAACGGTTTTGCATCACGTAAGGTTGTTGATTTATTTGAACGTTATGCAAGAGTTTGTATGGAACGTTTTGGTGATAGAGTTAAACACTGGATGTCATTTAACGAACAGAACCTACATTCATGTAACTTAATCTATTCAAATGCAGAAATTATACCTGAAGGAAAGTCTAAGGCTGAACATCTTTATCAGGTAGCACATAATGTTATGATTGCTCATTGTAAAGCTGTTAAGGCTTTAAGAGAATTAGTGCCAGATGCTAAGTTTGGTGGTATGACAACTATTACTAACTTCTATCCTGCAACTGATACACCAAAGAATAACTTATTCTGTCAGAAGGCTTATGATTTAGTCAATGACTGGGTATGTTATGTACAAGCAAATGGTAAATACCCAAGATACTATACAGCATACTTAAAGAACAGAGGTTGGTTCCCTGTATTTGAAGAAGGCGATGAAGAGTTACTAAAGTATACATGTGATTATTTATGCTTCTCTTACTATCGTTCTAATACACTTACTGAAGGTGAATTTGATATGACTACACCTTTCAATGATATTGTAGAAAAGCATGTTGTAAAGAACCCTCACCTAGAAGCGACTGAATGGGGCTGGGAAAAGGATGCCATTGGATTTAGATGGGTCATGAATACTTTAAGTGAAAGATATGATCTTCCATGCTTTGTATTAGAAAATGGTATGGGTGCTAGAGAATCATTAAATGAAAATGATACTGTAGATGATGATTATAGAATTGAATATCATCGTAATCATATCCAGGAAATGAAGAATGCGATTCTAGAAGATGGTGTTGACTGCTTAGGTTATATCACTTGGGGTCCTATTGATATTCCTTCTTCTAGCTGCCAGATTGCTAAGAGATATGGTTTCGTATATGTTAATAGAACTGATGAAGAACTATTAGACTTAAGAAGAGTACCTAAGAAATCATTCTATTGGATCTCTAAAGCATTTAAATCAAATGGTGAAGATTTAGACTAATAACCTGAAGCCTCAATTGTGAGGCTTTTTTCTTTTCCTTAGCATCGCTTAGTAAAATACTAATTTCTTAAGAATTTCTTAATAAAATTGAGTAGATTAACTGTAATAGTTTGATTTTCGAATATAAATAGTGTATTATGGCGTTGGTAAAAAATGATTGAATGCTTTTACAAAGGGTAAAAGTGGAGGTATCTAATGAAAACAAGTTTAGTTATTATGGCTGCTGGTATTGGTTCACGTTTTGGTGGAGGAATCAAGCAGTTAGAACCAGTTGGACCTAATGGTGAAATTATTATGGATTATTCAATCCATGATGCAATCAAAGCAGGTTTCAACAAAATTATCTTTATTATCCGTAAGGATATTGAAGAAGACTTCAGAG
>NZ_DAWDDM010000226.1:0-3282 GCF_052354645.1 Catenibacterium sp. | reverse complement strand
CGTTAGATCGTCGTTAGTGTCAGATGTGTATTAGAGACTGTCCTTCTACTTATGCCACTATTATTGATACAATTCAGACTAGAGAATATGTCATTTTAGAAAAGAAAACATTCAAGCCTACTGAATCAGGTCTTTTGACTAATAAGAAACTTCTTGAATATTTTGATTCAATTATCAATGTAGACTATACTGCAAAGATGGAAAATGAGCTTGATGAAATTGCGAAGGGTCAGGATACTTATGTTCATGCTTTAACTGAATTTGAACAAGTATTTGAACCACTATTAGAAAAAGCCTATGATGGTATGGAAAAGATTGAACCACAAAAAACAGGAGAAAAATGTCCTGAGTGTGGTGGAGATCTTGTTATTAGAAAAGGAAGATTTGGAGAATTTGTAGCCTGCTCTAATTATCCAGAATGCAAATATGTTAAGGCTGATGAAAATAAGATCAATGAAGAAACAGGTGAGACATGTCCTCAATGTGGTTCTCCTATGATCTATAAAATGGGTCGTTTTGGACGCTTTGAAGCATGTTCTAATTACCCTAAATGTAAATATATCAAGCCTCAGAAGCTTGAAGAGACAGGTGAAACATGTCCTAACTGTGGCAGTCCAGTTGTATGGAAAAAGGGTCGTTTTGGTCCATTTAAAGCCTGCTCGAATTATCCAAAGTGTAAAACAATTATTAAAGAAAAGAAAAAGAAAGAAGAATAATGAACTGCCCATGCAGTTCATTTTCTTTATTGGAGGAAAATATGATTAAGGAAGTAAATGTCGTAGGTGGAGGTTTGGCTGGTGTCGAAGCGACTTATCAGCTTATTAAAGAAGGTATTCCTGTACATTTATATGAAATGAGACCAGTGAAAAAGACTGATGTTCATAAGACAAGTGATTTTGCGGAACTTGTATGTTCTAATTCATTACGTGCAGATGGTTTAAAGAATGCGGTTGGTGTATTAAAACAGGAAATGACAATGAATGATAGCTTGATTGTCAAGATGGCAAGAGACCATGCCGTACCTGCAGGAGGATCTTTGGCAGTCGATCGTGAAGGTTTTTCTCATGCAGTGACAGAATTTATTGAAAATCATCCTTTGGTCACTGTACACCGTGAAGAAGTGACAAAAATACCTGAAGGACCTACTATTATTGCCTCAGGACCTTTGACAAGTGATGCACTCGCAAAAGAAATTATGAATTTAATGGGTAATCAGGATTATTTTTATTTCTATGATGCAGCAGCTCCTATTGTCACAAAAGAATCTATTGATTTTAATAAAGCTTTTTATAAATCGCGTTATGATAAGGGTGATGGGGAATATATCAACTGTCCAATGACCAAAGAAGAATTTGATGCTTTCTATGATGCACTGATTAATGCGGAAGTTGTTAAGCCTCATGATTTTGAAGAAAAGTTCTTTGAAGGCTGTATGCCTTTTGAAGAAATCGCAAAAAGAGGTAAACAGACATTACTTTTTGGCCCAATGAAGCCTGTAGGACTAGAAAAGGATGGTCAGCGTTTTGAAGCAGTAGTTCAGTTAAGACAGGATAATGCGGTTGGGTCTCTCTATAATATTGTAGGATTCCAGACACATTTAAAATGGGGTGAACAGGACCGTATTATTCATATGATTCCAGGACTAGAAAATGCCTCTATTGTCCGTTATGGTATCATGCATCGTAACTGTTACTTCAATTCACCTACATATTTAAATCCTACATATCAGTTTAAGAATCGTGAGGATTTATTCTTTGCAGGTCAGATGACTGGTGTAGAAGGATATGTGGAATCTGCTCAGAGTGGTATTGTGGCTGGTAAAAATATGGTGAGATATTTAAAGGGAGAAGAATTACTAGTCTATCCTAGAGAAACAGTTATGGGATCTCTCGCTTATTATATTACTCATGCTTCTCCTAGTGATTTCCAGCCAATGAAGGCTAATTTTGGAATTCTTCCTGATTTAGAAGGTAAAGTGAAGAAAAAAGAAAAGAAAGAAAAATATGCACAACGTGCATTAGAAAAGATGGAAGAATTCATTCATGGATGAGAAGAAAACTTTTCTTCACTATCTTAAATATCAAAAGAACTACTCTGTACTTACTTTAGAATCTTATGATAGAGAATTGACTGATTTTCTTTTATTTGTAGGCAAAGAAAGTATTTCTTTACAGGAAGTAGATTACTATGTTATTCAGAATTATTTGATTCATTTAAATGAGAAGCACTTATCTCATACAACAATTAATCATTATTTGAGTTCTCTTAGATCTTTCTTTAAATATTTATGTAAACAGGAGATAGTTTCTTCTAATCCTTTTTCACAGGTTCATTCATTAAAGACAGGTAGTAGAAATCCTGATTTTCTTTATGTAGATGAAATGATGGGGTATCTAGACTCAATTGATACGCATACAGCTTTAGGCGTAAGAAATAAGGCTCTTCTAGAACTTATGTATGCATCAGGACTTCGTGTGAGTGAAGTTGTCTCATTACGTTTATCCCAGGTTGATTTTAATAGACAGATGCTTAGAGTATTAGGTAAAGGAAGTAAAGAAAGAGAAGTGCCATTTCATGATTATGCAAAGAAATGGTTACTAGAATATATAGATAATGATCGAGTAAGCATTATGAATGAATATCATGAAACACACGATTATGTATTTGTGAATAGAAGAGGAAGAAAGCTAACAAATAGGGGAGTAGAAAATATTATCGATCGTACAATGTATCTCTATGATCCTTTACGTAAGATTCATCCTCATACGATACGTCATTCTTTTGCGACTCATTTACTTGATGCAGGAATGGATATCCGTGTTGTACAAGAATTATTGGGTCATTCCTCTTTATCAACAACTCAGATTTATACCCATGTATCCCAAGAACACTTAAGAGAAGTATATAATCGTACCTGCCCTCGACAAGAATTTAAGAAAATTGAAAAAAATATTGACGATAAGGGTAATAAATGATACTATAATCAACGTTGTAGACCTCTGACTACAACCGCACATAAAAGGTATTAAATGCAAGTGCTGCCTTGGTTGGCGAGTCTAAGAGAAAAAAATATGAAGGAGGTACACTGATGTACGCAATTATTGAAACTGGTGGAAAACAGTTAAAGGTTGAAGCTGGAGATACTATTTTTGTAGAAAAGTTAGATGTTGAAGAAGGCACTGAATACACTTTCGAAAAGGTTCTTTTAGTTGGTGATAATGGTGTTAAAGTTGGTCATCCTAATGTAGAAGGTGCTAAGGTTACTGCAACTGTTCAAAAACA
>NZ_DAWDDM010000225.1:0-3292 GCF_052354645.1 Catenibacterium sp. | reverse complement strand
CTACTACAATAACTGCTAATAAGATTCCAATAACCACTGAGATTAAACCACTGATTACCAACATTAATAATGTATCAATAATAGCTTGTGGGAAATCTGAAGCAAACTCTATAACGTTTGGAAATAGCTTAGTTACCACGTTTAATCACCTCCACTTTAACTCCCTGTTGTTTTGTGAATTCTAATGCTTTCTTGATATCTACATCTTCACCTGTAAAGATTGTAATAAGTGTACCAATTGGCTGTCCCTGGATAATTTCTACATTCCCAAAGATAATAGAACAATCTACATTGTAATCTCTTGATAATACTGAAATTAATGCGACATCTGTATTAGAACTCTGATACTGTAACTTTACCATCTGCTGGTTTTCATTTAACTGTGTAATACGATGATTGTCTTTGATCAATTCATCAATCTTATTAAGATTATTTGTAGTAGCGATAAAGTTCTTAGTAATCTGATGCTGTGGATTAGAGAAGATATCAACAATACTGCCTTGTTCTACCACACGACCATCTTCCATGACTGCCACCTTATCACATACTTCCTTGACTACAGCCATTTCATGAGTAATTAAAATAACTGTTAAGCCAAATTCTTTATTTACTTTCTTAATAAGCTGAAGAATACTTTGTGTTGTCTGAGGGTCTAAAGCACTTGTGGCTTCATCACATAGAAGTACTTTAGGATTGTTGGCAAGCGCTCTTGCGATTGCAACTCTTTGTTTCTGTCCTCCAGATAACTGACTTGGATAAGAATCTTTTCTTTCTACCAAATCGATAAGTTCGAGTAATTCTAAGACTCTCTTTTGAATCTTATCCTTACTCCAGCCTAGATGTTTTAATGGAAAAGCGATATTGTCGTAAATAGTACGACTGTTGTAAAGATTAAAGTGCTGGAAGATCATTCCAATCTTTTCTCTTTCTTTTCTTAAATCTGCATCGGATAGTTTTAATAAATCTTTATCCCCAAATACAACAGCGCCGCTATCAGGTTTTTCTAATAAGTTGATACATCTTACTAATGTAGATTTACCAGCCCCTGAGAAACCAATAATACCGTAGATTTCACCTTCTTCAATATTCAGACTGACATCCTTGACAGCATGGACATCGCCATCTTTAGTCTTAAAAGTCTTTGTAACATGTTCTAAGTGGATCATGTTCTCTCTCCTTCCCTTAAATAAAAAACGTTCTCATCCATATAATAGGACGAGAACGTATCGTTTCGTGTTACCACCTAAATTCATTATTAAGTCACCTTAATAACCTCTTCGAGTACATGCATACTCTATCGCTGTAACGGGCGCTCCCGTCATGACTTACATTTCAGCCATGCAACTCCAAGACCATCTTCCTATAACTTCCCTTCATTCCTTCTCAGCTAACGGAACTCTCTGTATAAGTTTCATTACAGTACTCTTCTTTTCACTGTCTTTTCTTGATGTGGTTTCATCTTAGCACCACAAATTTAGTGCGTCAACACAAAACACGATAATATCTACTATTTTAGTAGGATTATAGTTTTATAAAATAGGGTACCATAGTTTTAAACTATATCAGTGTGTAAAAAAAGGATCTGTATTTCTACAGACCCTTATCTATAGCATCATGAATAATATCAGCATGATCAAAGGCAAGATCATTCATACCTATATTGATATCACCACATCTTAAATGTGTTTCATCGACAATAGTGAACCATTTTGCTTCTTTGGCATCATCACCAGCTTCTGGATGAATACTCTTCTTATCTACATCTGCATAAAATGCAGTAGACACAACCCATCCACGAGGATCTCTTCCCGGCTGACTATAAACACCTACAAGCTTCATAGACACACCTTCTATACCTGTCTCTTCTTTAAGTTCTCTTGAAGCCGTCTTTTCAATCGGTTCATTCTTATTAGCGAAGCCACCAGGCAGTGCCCATTTACCTATATAAGGATGTCCACCACGTTTAACCAATAGAATCTCTGTCACATCAGAATGAGCAAAGATACAAATATCAGCTGTCAGTGAAGGTTTAGGATATTTATCAGGATTATAGCTTTTTAAAAATTCTTCTTCTGTAAGACCGTTCTTATCTCTACACATTAGAAATCAACTTCTGTATCGTAGTAGCAAGCCTTTAATAATTTTTCCATTTCTTCCTGAGTTGGAATACGTGGGTTAGAACCTGTACATGCATCAGCAATAGCGTTCTTAGCGATTTCTGGTAATCTTTCTAAGAATACATCTTCAGGTACAAATCCAACTTCAGCTGGTAAACCATCAGCACCATAGTGGTTGATACTATGTGGGATATTTAATGCATCATTCATACCTCTTAAGTATTTAATTAATAATGCAACCTTTTCATCATCATTTTCTCCACCTAAGTGCATGTAATCAGCAATTACACCATAACGTTTCTTAGCTGTTTCATCTTTAGCGTTATAAGCAATAACCTTTGGTAAGTACATAGCATTAGCTGCACCATGGATAATATGTCCACCCTGGTCTACGAAAGCAGCACCAGTCTTATGAGCCATTGAATGTACGATACCTAATAATGCGTTAGAGAATGCCATACCTGCTAAGCACTGTGCATCATGCATATCATCTCTGCAGCTCATATCACCACTATATGATTTAACTAAGTTAGCCTGGATCATTTCAATTGCATGAATAGCAAGTGGATCAGTATAGTTACAGTTTGCAGTAGATACATATGCTTCAATTGCATGAGTCATAGCATCCATACCTGTATGAGCAACTAGTTTAACTGGCATAGTTTCAGCTAAGTCAGGATCTACGATAGCAACATCTGGAGTGATTTCAAAGTCAGCGATTGGATATTTAATACCTTTATCATAATCAGTAATGATTGAGAAAGCTGTAACTTCAGTTGCAGTACCACTTGTAGATGGGATTGCGCAGAAATGAGCTTTCTTTCTTAACTTTGGAATACCAAATACTTTACACATTTCTTCGAATGTGATTTCTGGATATTCATACTTAATCCACATAGCTTTTGCAGCATCGATAGGTGAACCTCCACCCATAGCTACGATCCAGTCAGGCTTGAATTCTTCCATAACTGCAGCACCTTTCATAACTGTAGTTACTGATGGATCTGGTTCGATACCTTCATATAATTTAACTTCCATACCAGCTTCTTCAAGATATTTAACAGCTCTATCTAGGAAGCCATTTCTCTTCATACTTCCGCCACCTACACAGATAATAGCTTTCTTACCTTCTAAGTTCTTAAGGTTTTCTAAGGCACCTTTGCCATGATATAAAT
>NZ_DAWDDM010000224.1:0-3296 GCF_052354645.1 Catenibacterium sp. | reverse complement strand
GTGATAGACTGTTCTTTGTTAGTCTTCATATCTTTTGCTTTAACGTTTACGATACCGTTAACGTCGATATCAAATGATACTTCAATCTGAGGAATGCCTCTTGGAGCTGGTTCAATACCATCAAGTTTGAATAAGCCTAACTGCTTATTATCTTTAGCCATTGCACGTTCACCCTGTAATACGTTGATATCTACAGCTGGCTGGTTATCAGCAGCAGTTGAGAAGATCTGTGATTTAGTAGTTGGGATAGTTGTGTTACGAGGGATTAATACTGTCATAACACCACCCATAGTTTCGATACCAAGTGATAATGGTGTAACATCAAGTAATACGACATCCTTAACATCACCAGTGATAACACCACCCTGGATTGCAGCACCCATAGATACTACTTCATCAGGGTTAACTGACTTGTTAGGTTCTTTTCCTAATAATCTCTTAACTGATTCCTGTACTGCAATGATACGAGTAGAACCACCAACTAATAAGATCTGATCGATTTCAGAAGCAGATACTTTCGCATCAGTTAATGCCTGTCTTACTGGAACTTCTGTTTTAGCAACTAAATCAGCTGTTAATTCATCAAATTTAGCTCTTGTAAGAGTCATATCTAAATGAAGTGGTCCATTAGCACCAGCAGTGATATATGGTAATGAGATCTGAGTCTGCATCATACCAGATAAGTCTTTCTTAGCCTTTTCTGCAGCATCTTTTACTCTCTGCATAGCCATCTTATCAGCGCTTAAATCAACACCGTTTTCTTTCTTGAATTCAGAAACCATGTAGTCCATAACTTTCTTATCGAAGTCATCACCACCTAAGCGGTTGTTACCTGCAGTGGCTAATACATCAAATGTACCATCATATAAGTCAAGGATAGAAACATCGAATGTTCCTCCACCTAAGTCATATACTAATACTTTCTGTTCCTGTTCAGTTTTATCTACACCATAAGCAAGTGCAGCAGCTGTAGGTTCGTTGATAATACGTTCAACATCAAGACCTGCAATCTTACCAGCATCCTTAGTAGCCTGACGCTGAGCATCATTGAAGTAAGCTGGAACTGTGATAACTGCCTTAGTTACTTTTTCACCTAAATAGCTTTCAGCAGTAGCCTTTAAGTTCTGAAGAATCATTGCTGAAATTTCTTCTGGTGTATAATCACGACCATTTACATGTTCTTTATAGTTTGTACCCATATGTCTCTTGATTGATGCTACAGTATCAGGATTTGTAACAGCCTGACGCTTTGCAGCTTCACCAACGATGATTTCACCGTTCTTGAATGCAACAACTGATGGAGTTGTTCTCATTCCTTCTGGATTTGCAATTACTTTTGCTTCACCATTTTCCATAACACTGACACATGAATTTGTTGTACCTAAATCAATACCAATAATTTTACTCATAATAAGTTCTCCTCCTATTAATCCTTATTCACTTTCACTAAAGTTGCTCTAATTACTCTATCTTTTAACATATAACCTTTTTGTAATTCTTCAGTCACAATATTTGGACCAAAGTCAGGATTATCATCCTGCATGACTGCCTGATGCATATTTGGATCAAATTCCTTACCCTGTGCTTCAATCACAGTTACACCATTCTTACCAAGAATATTCATTAACTGGTTCAAAATCATCTTATTACCCTTAAGAATATTCTTACCTTCTTCGCTTTCAGGTTCAACAGTTAATGATCTTTCATAGTTATCAATAACTGGTAGTAACTCTTCAATAAAAGACTGCATTGCATACTTTAACTGATTCGCATGTTCATTTTTAAGTCTTTTCTTTAAGTTTTCCATATCAGCGAATACTTTATAATAATCTGTCTTCCACTTGTTGATTTGAGATTCTAAGTCCTTAATCTTTTCATCTTTAGGATCTACTGTTTCTTCAGCTGTTTCTTCAGTTGTTTCTTCTTTTACTTCTTCAGCTTCTTCCTTAGTAGATTCTTCAACAGTTTCTTCTGCTTCTTTCTTCATTTCTTCTGCCATGGTCTCACCTCTTCTACTCATCATTTTCCTTGATGATTCTTTCTATATTTTCAGTAATATATTCTACAAGCGATACAACTTTCTTGTAAGGCATACGTGTTGGACCGATTACAGAAATCGTTCCTTTACTAGCTCCTCCTGTATCAAAAGAAGATGAAATAACTGATACATCATCAAGTCCAGATACATTTGAATCATCACCAATCAATACCTTGATGCCATCATCATCAGTTGGTGCTAAGAAATTCCAGTTTGATGAATTTTCAAATGCACTCACTAATTTTCTTAACTTGTTGACATCATTGTATTCTGGTTGATACAGCAAATGATCTTTACCAGAGAAATATACATTGTTTCTTGCAAACTTCATAAATGCTTCTAAGAAAGCATTAAACAAGATTTCATGTTCCTTGATTCTCGTATTGAGGATTGGCTTGACATCGTTTTCTAATCTATCTGCCACCTGATTAATTGGCGTTCCTACTAATGTGTCGTTCATTACAGCCACACAAGATTGTAAATCATCCAAACTCAATGTCTCAGATAAAGTGAAAACTCGATTTTCTACATGTCCCTTATCCGTTACAATAATCGCAGTCACATTGCGCGTCCCAATTGGAACAAGTGTAATGTTCTGCAGAGATTCATAACTTGAATTAGGTCCTAGAGCAACCGCCGTCAGATCAGTCAACTGGCTTAACATTTCGCAGCTTTCTTTAATCAAACTATTCAATGATTGATGTGTATCACTAAAGATAGTTGCAACCTGGTTCTTTACCTGTTCATCGACATTTGGCTGAAGCAAAGTATTTACATAATAGTAATATCCCTTCTTAGAAGGAACACGACCAGAAGATGTATGTGTCTTCACTAGAAAGCCAAGTTCTTCAAGCTTGCTCATTTCATTTCGAATAGTGGCGCTTGAATATGGTAATTCATATTTTGTCATCAGAAGCTTAGATCCAACAGGCTCTGCTGTTTCAATAAACTCTTCGACAATATATTTAAATATAAGCATTTGTCTTGCCGATAGCATTCCCAAGCACCTCCTTAGCACTCTTTTTCCTCTTGTGCTAGATTCATTATACATTCTTTTTTAGCAGTGTCAAGACTTTAGTGCTAGTTTATATTAAAAATGGTTGCTCTAATTTGAGAAACCATTTATTCTGGTAAGAAATCTAGAAGAATGGAATTAAGAAGATCGAGTGTATCATTTGTTTTCAAATGATTGTTTTCAATAATCAACGAATGATTACCAAGGTTCTTAGTGAGAGCTTCTTTATAGACATCTTCTACA
>NZ_DAWDDM010000223.1:0-3323 GCF_052354645.1 Catenibacterium sp. | reverse complement strand
AATTCTTAACTGGTTTTGAATGTTCTCTATTATGTTTTGTAGACCATGATACAATCGTACCTATGGTATCTGCAAAAGACCATAAACAGATTTATGATAATAATGAAGGTCCAAATACTGGTGGTATGGGAACTGTATCACCTAACCCATTTTTACCTGAAGGTATGGAAGGGACTTTCAAAGAAAAGATTCTTGACCCATTCATGAAAGGCTTACACGAAGATCATATGGATTATCGTGGGGTTGTCTTTATTGGATTAATGATCAAGGATCAGGATGTAAAGGTATTAGAATTCAATGTTCGTTTTGGTGATCCTGAAACTCAGGTTATCTTAATGAGACTTGAAAGTGATTTATATGAAGTAATGTATGGATGTGCTACAAATACATTAAAAGATGTAGATGTTAAGTGGAAAGATGAACAAGCAACATGTGTTGTTCTTGCAAGTGGAGGCTATCCTGGATCTTATGAAAAGGGTAAAGTCATTACTGGTTTAGATCATCTTCCAGAAGATATCGTTGTTTTCCATGCAGGTACTAAACGTAATGAAAACAATGAAATCGTCACAAATGGTGGACGTGTATTAAATGTTTGTGCATTAGGACATGATCTTGAAGAAACAAGAAAGAAAGTCTATGATGCAATTGAAAACATTCATTTTGATGGCATGTATATGCGTAAAGATATTGGCTTACATTAGGAGGATAACATGGCTAAAGTTTATCGCGTTTATGTAGAAAAAAGAAAAGAAAATGCGGTTGAAGCAAACTCTATCAAACATGATTTGATGACAAGACTTGGTTTAACTGACGTTTCTAACTTAACAGTTGTCAACCGTTATGATCTTCAGGGTATTACTGAAGAAGTATTAGAAGAAGGTATTCCTACTATTCTTTCTGAGCAAATGGTAGATGAAGTATATCGTGAAGAATATACAATTCCAGAAGGAGCTGTAAGTTTTGCGATTGAATATCTTCCAGGACAGTATGATGCTAGAGCAGATGCCTGTGAACAGTGCTTCCAGTTATTAACTGGTGAAAAAGGCGTTAAGGTTAAATGTGCAAAGCTTATTGTAATCGAAGGTATTTCTAGTGATGAATTACCAGCAATTAAACATTATTTAATTAACCCTGTTGATTCTAGAGAAGCGTCTTTAGAAAAGCCAGCAGATTTAAATGATGCTGTTGTTGAAATCAAGAAGGTTCCAGTGATTGAAGGATTTATTGGTTTCACTGATGAAGAAGTTGAAGCATTACTTGAAAAGATGAGTCTTGCAATGAACTTCGATGACTTAAAAGTAACTCAGAATTATTTCAGAGATGTAGAAAAGAGAGATCCTACAGAAACTGAAATCAGAGTATTAGATACTTATTGGTCAGACCATTGTCGTCATACTACATTTGCGACAGTTATTACTGATATTGATATCGCAAGTGGTGCATTTAAAGAAATCTTAGAAAAAGATGTAGAAAAATATAAAGCAAGCCGTCATCTTATTTATGGTGTAGATACAAAGAGACCACTTACTTTAATGGATCTTGCAACTATTTCTATGAAAGAACTTAGAAAACGTGGCTATTTGGATGATATGGAAGTATCTGAAGAAATCAATGCCTGCTCAGTTCGTTTAAAGGTTCATACAACTGATGGGGATGAAGATTGGTTATTAATGTTCAAGAATGAAACACATAACCATCCAACTGAAATTGAACCATTTGGTGGTGCCGCTACATGTTTAGGTGGTGCAATCCGTGACCCATTATCAGGTCGTGCTTATGTTTACCAGTCAATGCGTATTACTGGTGCAGGTGATCCTCGTCAGAAATTAGAAGATACACTTCCTGGTAAATTACCACAGAGAAAGATCTGTGAAGAAGCAGCTCATGGTTTCTCTTCTTATGGTAACCAGATTGGTTTAACAACTGGTTTTGTACATGAAGTATATGATCAGGGTTATGTTGCTAAGAGAATGGAATTAGGTGCTGTAGTTGCAGCCGCACCAGAAGAACAGGTTAAGAGATTAATTCCTGAAAATGGACAGATTGTCTTATTAATTGGTGGACGTACTGGTCGTGATGGTATCGGTGGTGCCACTGGTTCTTCTAAGAAACACGAATTAAAGACTACTGAAACTGCTGGTGCTGAAGTACAGAAAGGTAACCCAGTTGAAGAAAGAAAGATTCAGAGATTATTTAGAAATAAAGAATTCTCTAAGAAGATTGTAAGATGTAATGACTTTGGTGCTGGAGGTGTCAGCGTTGCAGTTGGTGAATTAGCACCTGGTCTTGATATTAACTTAGATGCAGTATTAAAGAAATATGAAGGTTTAAATGGTACTGAACTTGCAATTAGTGAATCACAGGAACGTATGGCTATTGTCATCAATGAATGTGATAAAGACTTCTGTATCCAGGCTGCTCATGATGAAAACCTTGAAGTTGTACAGGTGGCTACAGTTACAGATAAGAACCGTTTAACTATGAAATATATGGGAGATACTATTGTAGATATCTCTAGAGACTTCCTAGATGAAGCAGGAGCTAAACGTTATCAGGATATCCATGTAGAATTACCTGATTTTGATAAGGCACCATTCAATCCAGAAGCAAAAGAAAACTTTACTGAAACAACTAAAGAAGTATTATCACGTTTATCTACAGCTTCTCAGAAGGGCTTAGTAGAACGTTTTGACTCTTCCATCGGTAATGGTACTGTTCTTTCACCATTTGGTGGTAAGACTTACCGTACAGAAACTGAAGGTATGGCTGCATTAATTCCAGTATTAGGAAAAGAAACAACTACATGTTCATTAATGAGTTATGGTTATAGCCCACTTATTTCTGAATGGTCACCATATCATGGTGCAATCAATGCAGTTGTAGAATCTGTTGCAAAAATCATCGCAATGGGTGGTACATGGCATACAATCCGTTTCTCATTCCAGGAATTCTTTGAAAAGCTATTAAATGATCCTAAGAGATGGGGTAAACCATTTAGTGCATTACTTGGTGCTTATCGTGCTCAGGAAGAATTATTATTACCTTCAATTGGTGGTAAGGATTCTATGTCAGGTTCATTTGAAGACTTAGATGTTCCTCCAACTTTAGTATCATTTGCGATTACTGGTGGAGATGTACACAAAGTCATCACTCCTGAATTAAAAGAAGCAGGACATGTATTAGTAGAATTTATGCTTCCAAAGGATGAATTCCATGTATTTGATTTTGAAGCTTTAAGAAAACAGTTTGATGCTGTAGAAGCTTTAATTAAGTCTGCAAAGTCTTATTAAGCTTATACATTTAAAGAAGGTGCTTTATATTAA
>NZ_DAWDDM010000222.1:0-3327 GCF_052354645.1 Catenibacterium sp. | reverse complement strand
GTCGTAGATATAAAGCTATTTCCATGCATAAGGATATGAAAAGAGGACTAGCAGAAAAGAATAACTCATCCTTTGATGAAAAGAAGATGAACGAAGTAGTCGCTGATTACTATTACACTATTCAGAATGCATGGAATGATAGAGATATGGATATTCTTAAACAATGCCTTTCTCAGTCTTTATATGACCAATGGGAAACAAAACTTAACTGGTGGGAGTATGAAGGTATACGTAATGAACTTTCTGATATCAGACTTCTTAAAACAATGGTGGTAGAAGTAGGTGATGACTACTTCTGGTCTTATATAGAAGGTAAGATGAGAGATAGAATGATCAAAGGTAATGAAGTCACTCAGGATAATAAAGAAATCTTTATTGAATACTGGCGCTTGATAGTAGAAGATGACAGGATTTATTTAGATGAAATCAGGCAGGAAGATGAAGTCTAAGTTGACCTTGTGAAATAATTGTGTTACAATACAACCAACAAAGGAATATTTTATAGCATGTCATTCACAAAGCATTAGCTATACGTATAAAAAGAAATTCTTTTTTGCGTACGCTAATGCTTTTTTTGTTTATTTTTGGAGGTAAAAATAATGGAATATATTAAGAAATACCAGTCTCCTATTGGAAACATTACTATGGCAAGTGATGGTGAATCACTTATTGGTTTATGGTTTGAAGATGATAAATACTATGCAGATATCTTAAAGGAACCAGTAGAACAGGATTTACCAGTCTTTGATCAGACAATTGCCTGGTTAAATCTATACTTTGATGGAATCGTTCCTAACTTCTGTCCACCTATTAAGATGCAGGGAACACCATTCCAGAGAATGATCTGGACTATTATCCAGCACATCCCTTATGGTGAAACAATCACTTATGGTGATATTGCGAAAGCTATCGCAAAATATGGTAACAAGAAAGAAATGTCAGCACAGGCAGTTGGTGGTGCTATTGGTCATAATCATATTGCGTTAATCATCCCTTCACACCGTGTAATTGGTTCTAAGGGTAACTTAAAAGGCTATGCTTCTGGCGTAGAAAAGAAAAAGAAGCTTCTCCTCTTCGAAAAAGCCTCAGTTATTAACAGCAGTATGAGAATAGATACAAGACTTGCATAATGCAGGTCTTTTTTTACGCGATGAAGTCAAGAAAAAGAGGTCTTATGCATGAAAAATCAATAAATTAGAGTACGTCTTACTAAAGAAGAGTTTGATGCGGAAATTGAAGAAAGAACGCATGAAATAGTCTTTTATTTTCTTCTTTAAGAATCCCATATTATTCCCATGCTTTTTAAAGATAATACAACTAGGGGGTAATTTGTTCTAGTCAAAAAGCAGCTAGATTAACCTCTAGCTGTTTTTCTTATGATCAGTTGTGCGATTATTACTACTACAACAGATATTCCACATATCATCAATCCTGGTGTTCTAAGTATTGATGGATCAAAGATGACTGTACGATTCAAATAAGAACTAGCCCCTTCACTAATTGCGAGTGGCATAATATAGCTTACATTTAGTCCAGATAAAACACCTGTTACACCTAGTGCAGTGAGGCCATATAACTTATCTACAATCAATTGAATCAAGCACAGTACAATAAGTATAACACCCATAATCATTCGATTAGAATCAAGTGTTAACTGATAGAAAATCTGTATCATCTTCAATCTTTTAGGAGATTGTTTACTAATATAATCATCTACATACTGATCAATACCTTGAGATACTAAACCAGAAGAAATTAATTTAGTAAGTGATGTCTTTAATATATTAGGTAATGTAATATCTGTATCCTTCTCAACAATATCAAAACATTCCTGTGCCAGATTATTGATATAAGGTGTCATATCTTCTTTATTATCTTCACCTGTAGCCATCTGTTTAATAATAGCCTGACTATATTTACTTGTTAGTGCGGTCATAGATTCAGATTGACTAATATCTGCTTGTATCTTTTTTATAGTTATGTCAGGAAGACGGTATGTGTATTGGTTAATAACTGTCATAACCTTATTTGTCATTTCCTGGGTAATTTCATCATTCTGTATAGCACTATTTATAATACTTGGACAAAGCATTGAGAAACATAATACATTCACAAGAATGAAAATAAGAATATCTAATACAATTGTACGTAACATACGCATAAATATCACGCTCCTTTACCCTCATTATAGAAAAACCACACCACATGTCAATATGTTATAATGGATGAAAGAAAGGGTGATTATATGGATTTTTTAGATTTTTTAAAACAAAGAAGAAGCTATAGACAATATACTGGAGAACCTGTAGAAAAAGAATTATTGGATAGAATTGTAGAAGCAGGATTACTTGCACCAAGTGGACGTAATATCAAACCAGAAGAACTCATTGTAGTCACTGATCCAAAGCTATTGACACAATTATCTCAATGTAGAAAAGCAGGAAGTCAGATGCTAGAAGGGGCAGGTGCCTGTATTATTGTATTAGGTGATGAAGATAAGACGGATGTCTGGGTAGAAGACTGCAGTAATGTCATCTTGACTATGCATTATATGGCTTCATCACTAGGTCTTGGCAGCTGCTGGATTCAGGGAAGAAATAGAGTATCATCTACAGAAGATTCAACTGAGGACTATATTAGAAATATCTTTCATTTTCCAAAGAATCTACGTTTAGAAGCACTATTATCGGTTGGACATATTGATCAAACATTACCTGCCAAAGAAGTAACAGAAGAATTGTTAAATAAAGTACATACACCAAAGTATTAAAATACCTGCTCATTGATGAGCAGGTATTTTAATACAGGTATTTATTCTGTTTGAAAGGTTTGTAATCATAGAAAATGATATTTCTGCTATTTTCTATTATTTCATAATATAAGACTGCTTTGGTAGTTGGCATGACATACTTATATTTGTTTGTTTGAACCTTCTTGCCAATATGTGGATTGGCCTCAACTATTCCCTTGACTTTTCGTAATTCTTTGGTTAGAAAGATTCCTATAGAGAAGTTTCTGAATCTAATATAGTTATAATAATCAATGTTGTTTATAATTTCTATAATGTATGGTTCGATTTCAATATCAAAATTTAACTCCATACTTTTCTTCTCTGTCTTTTAAGAATTCATCAAAGCTAATGGTTTTAAAATCTTTACTCTTTTTTCTTTCTTCATAAGCAGCTACTGTCTGTAAATCTTCGTATTCTTCATCAGTTAAACAAGTATAAGATACACCATTAATAATTACTGTTCTGTTTTCCATATCCTATCACTGCCACTCAAAATGTGATTAAATATACTCACATCGAGATAATGTAAGTTCTCA
>NZ_DAWDDM010000221.1:0-3347 GCF_052354645.1 Catenibacterium sp. | reverse complement strand
GTCAATGGCTTCGCCATAAAATCAGAGTTATCATTCTTAAACAATGGAAGAAACCAAAAAGAATATATATTAATCTACAGAAACTGAATAAGAAACTCAGTTGTCACTTTACAGATGAACAAATATTTTCGGTAGCAAACACTAGGCTAGGTCTATACAGACAGGCCAATGGCCATGTAGTCAATTTTCTACTTAGTCCCAAGATTCTAGCCATTAAGAAAGAGGATAGACCAGGTTTGGTCAATCCTCTTAACTACTATCTAAGTTAGTTTGAAATTATCATATAAATGTAGCGCCGTATACGAGACCCGTACGTACGGTGCAATGAGAGGCACAGAAATAATAATTAAATCCAATATTAACATTGTTTCTTGTCTACTCTATTACTATAATTAGTCCTCAAAGAGGGGGGGTATTATATGTTAGATTTACAGGTAGAAATATTTATTTTAGTTGGAATAGGCTATCTTATTTCTAAACTAGGATTATTTAATAAACAGACTCGTAAACAGGTCACTGATTTAGTATTAAACCTTGTGTTACCTGTGGCCACTGCAAAGAGTTTCTTAATTAAACTCACACCAAGTATTATGAAGACGACTCTTGTTGTATTTTTAGTATCTATTGGTATACAGGGGCTTTATTTTATTATTAATAAGACAGCTTATAATAATCAGGAAGAAACAAAGAAGATCAACTTACAGTATGCGACTATGGTATCTAATGCAGGTTTTATGGGGATGCCATTTGCACAGGGGTTATATGGTGATATGGGTTTACTTTATGCTTGTATTTATTTGATACCACAAAGAGTATTTATGTGGAGTTATGGTTTGTCCCATTATACAAAAGCTGATTTTAAGACAATGGTGAAGAAAGTTGCGTTACATCCATGTCTTATTGGGATTTATTTTGGTATAGTATTTATGATCATGTATTCATTAGGGTATACACTACCTTCTTTTGTGACTACAACTATGAGTTCTATAGGAGGATGTAATACCGCATTAAGTATGATTGTGATAGGAAGTATATTAAGTGATGTAGAACCTAGAGAGATATTGGATAAGGAATGTATTTATTATTCTTTTATTCGTTTGATTATGATTCCAGTAATTACTTATCTATGTTTGAGATGGACATCACTTGATCATATTGGTATTGGTGTATCAGTAGTATTGGCTGCGATGCCTGCACCAAGTACATGTGCAATGTTGGCAAATAAGTATGATAAGAACCCAGAATTCGCTTCTAAGCTTATTTTTGTATCTACTGCATTTTCTTTAGTCACATTGCCACTTATTTCATTGATGATTACTTTATAATTAATGAATAATGGTATATAATGACAATAATCTATGAACAAGGAGTATATATATGATTGATATCGCAAGATTAAGAGAAGATCCTGAAGCTGTTAGGGAAAATATTAAAAAGAAGTTTCAAGATCATAAGCTTCCTTTAGTTGATGAAGCATTAGAATTAGACAAACAGTATAGAGCTGCTATCACAAGAGCATCTGAACTTCGTAGTATGAGAAATAAATTGTCTAAAGAAATTGGACAGTTCATGCGTGAAGGTAAGAAAGAAGAAGCTGCTGAAAATAAGAAGAAAGTTGGAGAAATGGCTGAAGAATTAAAGTCATTAGAAGAAGTTGAAAAAGAATCTGGAGATAAATTAAGAGAAGTCATGATGAAGATTCCTAACTTCTTAGATCCTACTGTACCAATCGGTAAAGATGACAGCGAAAACGTAGAAATCACTAAGTATGGTGATCCAGTAGTACCTGATTATGAAGTTCCATATCATACAGATATTATGGAATCATTTGATGGTATTGATCTAGATGCAGCAGGTAGAGTTGCAGGTAATGGTTTCTATTATTTAATGGGTGATATTGCTAGATTACATTCTGCAGTATTAGCTTATGCAAGAGACTTCATGATCAACCGTGGATTCACTTATTGTGTACCACCATATATGATTAGAAGTAATGTTGTTAATGGTGTTATGTCATTTGAAGAAATGGATGCCATGATGTATAAGATTGAAGGAGAAGACCTATACTTAATTGGTACTTCTGAACATTCAATGATTGGTAAGTTCATTGGCGAATTATTAGATGAAGACAAATTACCATATACTTATACTTCATATTCACCATGTTTCAGAAAAGAAAAAGGTGCTCATGGTATTGAAGAACGTGGTGTTTATAGAATTCATCAGTTTGAAAAACAGGAAATGATCGTTGTATGTAAACCAGAAGAATCTAAGATGTGGTTTGATAAGTTATGGAATAATACTGTAGATTTATTTAGATCTTTAGATATTCCAGTAAGAACACTTGAATGTTGCTCTGGTGACTTAGCAGACTTAAAGTCTAAGTCATTAGACGTTGAAGCTTGGTCTCCAAGACAGAAGAAGTATTTCGAAGTAGGAAGCTGTTCTAACTTAACTGATGCACAGGCTAGAAGATTAAATATCAGAATCAATGGTAAAGATGGTAAGTATTACGCCCATACTTTAAATAATACTGTTGTTGCACCACCTAGAATGTTGATTGCATTCTTAGAAAATAACTTAAATGAAGATGGTACTGTTTCTATACCAGAAGCATTAAGACCATACATGGGTGGTACTGAAAAACTAGTTCCTAAGAAATAATGTGAAAGGAGATGTAAAATCTCCTTTTTCTTGCATTTTATAATAATTATGTTATAATCAATTTTGCCATTACAATAAACATGTCTGAACCATGTCAGGACCGGAAGGTAGCAGCATTAAGGGCCTCTGTTTGTGTGTAATGGCACTTTTTTTATATAAATGGAGGAAACTATAAGTAACTAAAAATATTAACTATTGTGTTCGATTGTGTTTAAATTTACTCATAGAGGTAGTGTTAAAATGAACACATCAAATATCACAAATTATAAATTAAAGGATTTTGCTGAACTTTTAGGCGTATCTGTTAAGATATTATAACGTTGAGATAGAGAAGGAACTTTAAAGGCAAACCGAATCCAAACTAATAGGCACTATTATACTTATAATCAGTATTTACTAAATCAAACTGCATTTTTAAGATAGTTCTGTAATGTAAAAGAATTATTTGAATACCCACAAACCACAGGATAGTAAAAATTAAATTATATAAACGCCTATAAATCGGCGTTCATGAAGCTGAACTTGATGCATAGATTTTCCATTTGTACTATAATTAGATTAGAAATCAGATGGAGAACTCATACAGTATATGGTTTCAATACTTCATGTGTTCTCCTGCCAGTTGCAGGGGCTTCGTAAGTATAAAAAACAGATAGAAAGGGATGAGGAAATTGCTGAAGAGC
>NZ_DAWDDM010000220.1:0-3360 GCF_052354645.1 Catenibacterium sp. | reverse complement strand
TAGAGTGATATATGAATATTTTGAGCATAAAAAAATGAAAATACCAATTTGGGATTGCCCAATTGATATTTTCATTTAATTTGTCAACAATCTGAGAACCCCTAAGGGTTCTTCAATGTTATTCATCGCCCATATTCTTAATATAATCCAACACAAAATGAATGACATAGAGTATGACAATCATCCATCCTACAGACATAAGAACATATCTACACAATTCAATATCCCATATTCCAGCTTCAAACTTATAGTTACTTACTATAGTTGGAACTTGTGTGAGTATATAGAGTAATGCAGCAACCAAGATATATAATATTTTTTTCTTCATATGGTTCTCCCCCTCTATTGTGTTAGTATATACTAACTATACCATATTCACTTTTTTTGTAAAGTATATCATATTAAATACAAATTATTTATCTTTTTCACATTAAAGAATTATTATTATCTATTCTTTTATCACTATTATAATTATGCTATAATGCAGTTGATTGGAGGCGTGCAATGGAACATCAAGTTCATGTAGGTGACATTGTTGATGTGACCATTACTGGTATTCAACCATATGGTGCATTTGCTTTATTGCCTGATGGAAGCAGCGGATTAATCCATATATCAGAAATATCTGATGGATTTGTTCGTGACGTAAATCAATTTGTCTTTTATGGAGAACAGGTTAAGGTAAAAGTCATTGATATAGATAACGTCCATCACCAGGCAAGGCTTTCTTTAAAAGCAGTCGCGAAAAAGAGACGTTTTCGCAAAAGAAAGTCAATCGTGGAAACACCTAAGGGTTTTAATCCACTAAGAGAAATGATGCCTCGATGGATCAGTCGAGGAATCGCAAAGGAGGAAGATGTATGATCAACGTTGATTTAAGTAAAGCTAAATTAACAGAAAGCATGGAATCATATAAGAACAGAGTCGCAGAAGTTCATGATATGATCCACAACAAAACAGGAGCAGGTAACGACTTTTTAGGATGGGTTGACTTACCTACTAACTACAACAAGACTGAAGTAGAAAACATTAAGAAAAAAGCTGCAGAATTATCTGAAGAAATTGATGTTTTATTAGTTTGTGGTATCGGTGGTTCTTACTTAGGCGCAAGAGCTGCTATTGAAGCAATCAATGGTCTTTACCCAACAAACAAGGTTCAGATCATCTATATTGGTAATACATTCTCTGCTACTTATTTAGCACAGGTTAAGAACTATGTAAAAGATAAAGAATTCGGTATTAATGTAATTTCTAAGTCTGGTACAACTACTGAAACTTCAGTTGCTTTCAGAATCTTCAAAGAATTACTTGAAGAAACTAAGGGTAAAGAAGTAGCTCAGAGAAGAATTGTTGCTACTACAGATGCTCATAAGGGTGCATTAAAGACTTTATCTGACCAGGAAGGTTATACAGAATTCGTAGTTCCTGATGATATCGGTGGACGTTATTCTGTATTAACTGCAGTAGGATTATTCCCTATCGCAATGGCTGGTATCGATGTTGATGCAATGTTAAAGGGTGCTAAAGATGCCCAGGATAAATACAACAATCCAGATCTTCTTACAAACGATGCTTATCAGTATGGTGTTGCAAGACAGATGTTATTAAAGGCTGGTTATCCAGCTGAAATGTTTGTAACTTATAACTTACAGTTACAGCAGACTGCTGAATGGTGGAAACAGTTATTTGGTGAATCTGAAGGTAAAGAAGGAAAGGGTATCTTACCTACAAGTGGTACTTTCTCAACTGACCTTCATTCATTAGGACAGTTCATTCAGGAAGGTTCTAAGGTTTTATTTGAAACTGTATTAAAGATCAAAGAACCTCAGATGAACTTAGAAATCCCTAGTGATGCAGATAACTTAGATGGTTTAAACTATTTAGCTGGTAAGACAGTTGATTATGTTAACCAGAAAGCATGTGAAGGTACTATTGATGCCCATGTAAATGTTGGTAACGTACCTAACATCCAGATCACTCTTGATCATGTTGATGCATATAGCTTCGGTTATATGGTATACTTCTTCGAAAAGGCTTGTGCAATGAGCGTTTACCTATTAGGTGTTAACCCATTCAACCAGCCAGGTGTTGAAGTTTATAAGAAGAATATGTTCAAGCTTTTAGGTAAGCCTGGATATTAATAAGAAATCCCGCAATCGCGGGATTTTTTTGTACAATGTGATGAGTTTGTAAGAAATTGTGATGTTTTTCACAAAGTGTAGTGGATAATCTCTTTTTAATCAGTATAATAAAAATTAGATAATGTTAAGAAGATAGTAGTGAAGCAGAAGAAATTGTTCTTCTGTTTTCATTTTACTAGAAAGGAGACAAACATGAAGAACATTACTATTATGGGCGGCGGCGTTCTGGGATCACAGATTGCATTCCAGGCAGCATATTGTGGTTTTGATGTAACAATCTGGTTAAGAAGTGAAGGCAGTATAGGACGTACACAACCTAAGCTTGATTCTATCAAGCAGTCTTATATTAATGCAATCAATCTCATGGATATTGATAAATCTATCAATACATGGTGTATGGGTATTGCAGGCTATGATGATTTTGATAAGGAAAACTGCCTAGAGAAGGTAGAACGTGCTTATTCTACAATCAAGCTAGAACTTGATATGAAAATAGCAGTTAAAGATGCTGATTTAGTCATTGAATCTATGACAGAAAATATGGAAGCTAAGAAGGATGTCTATACAAAAATGGCTCCCCTACTCCCTGATAAGACAATTCTAGTGACTAATTCTTCTACTATGCTTCCTAGTAAATTAGCTAAGTTTACTGGTAGACCTGATAAATTCCTTGCCTTACACTTCGCAAATACGATTTGGAAGAATAATATGACAGAAGTTATGATGCAGGATAAAACAAATAAAGCATATTTTGATGAAGTCATGAAGTTTGCGAAAGAGATTAGAATGATTCCATTACCTGTCAATAAAGAAAAGTCTGGTTACCTACTCAATTCTATGTTAATTCCATTATTATTCTCAAGTATGGATTTAATGGTCAATGGTATCTCTGATCCTGAAAGTATCGATAAAGCATGGACTTTAGGTACTGGTGCACCTAAAGGACCGTTCCAGATTCTTGATACAGTAGGATTAAAGACTGCCTATGAGATTGTAGGCATGTATGTAAAAATTCCTGGTTTCTTAGCACCATATAATTTCAAAGGAATGCATAAGATGTTGAAGTCTTATATTGATCAAGGTAAATTAGGATATAGTACTGGTGAAGGATTCTATAAGTACAAAAAATAAATAACTAAGCAATAATAAATGCCAGGAGTTTACATAAAATGGTACCCATAAGGAGGACAACAACCTGACAGTTGTGATACCCCTCCTG
>NZ_DAWDDM010000219.1:0-3403 GCF_052354645.1 Catenibacterium sp. | reverse complement strand
ATATAAAAAAAAGACTGTTTGGAAATGATATTAAATCATTTCGTCACAGCCTCTTTTTTACATGTCTTCTAGAATTTGTTTTACAAGCTTAACAAGTCTTTCCTCTGCACTATTTGCTGCTTCCATGACTTCTATATGATTTAATTCATTATTTGATAGTCCTGCTGCTTTATTAGTTACAAGTGAAATACCTAAAATCTTCATATCAGAATGTCTTGCAACAATAGCTTCAGGCACTGTAGACATACCTACCATGTCTGCACCAAGTGTCTTGAATGCACGAATTTCTGCAGGTGTTTCAAACTGTGGTCCTTTAAAGAAACAATAAACGCCTTCTTTTACATCTACATTTACTTTCTTTGCAGATTCAAAGGCAAGAGAACGTAATGCTGATGTATAAACATCAGTCATATCCTTGAAACGTGGTCCAAAATCATCTAGGTTAGGTCCTCTTAAAGGTGATGGCATCATAAATGATAAATGATCAGAAATAATTACAATCTGTCCTGGATTTAAATCATCTCTTACACCACCACAGGCATTAGTCACAATTAAGTTCTTAATACCTAAAGCACTAAATACACGAATAGGCATTGTGACTTTCTGCATATCATAGCCTTCATAGAAATGGAAACGTCCTTTCATACAGGCAACAGTCTTACCACCAATTTCACCAATAATTAATTTACCAGCATGTCCTGGTACAGTAGAAACAGGGAAATAAGGGATATCCTTATAATCAATTTCTACAGGTTCATTAATCACATCAGCAAGTGGTCCTAAACCTGAACCTAATACAATGGCAACATCAATAGGATTTTTATAGCGTGACTGAATATAATCACGTGCAGCATAAATTTCATCAATATACATAAATATACCTCCATAGCTATTATAACCTATATCATTCGCAAATAACTCTTAAAAATGATAAAATAACCCTAATAAGGAAGGTGATACCATGCATTTAGAAGATTACCGTTTATTTGATACAAAAGTATTTAGAGATGTTGTTCATGATTATATACGTGTTGAATATATGCCTATCTGGAAACTGATTAATACAAAAGAATTTCAGCGTTTAAGACGTATTAAACAGTTAGGAGGTACATCCATGGTATTTCCTAGTGCAGAACATTCACGTTTTGTCCATTCTTTAGGTGTTTATGAAATAACTCGACAAATGACAGAATTAGATCAAGTCAAAAACCACTTAACAGACTATGAACGTTTAACTGTATTATGTGCCGCTTTATTACATGATTTAGGACATGGTCCTTTCTCTCATTCATTTGAAGGAATCTTTCATTATAATCATGAAGAGATGACCACAGCGCTTATTAGAGGACATACAAAGGTACATGAAGTCCTCTCACAAGTTGATCCTCATTTGCCTGAAGATGTGGCACGTGTTATAGAAAAGAAAGCTGATAAACCAATGTTAGTGCAGATGATCTCTAGTCAGGTAGATGCTGATCGTATGGATTATCTCTTACGTGATTCTTATAACTGTGGTGTGACTTATGGACAGTTTGATTTATCAAGAATATTACGTACTATGCGTATTGTAGATAATCGTATTGTCTTTAAATCGTCCGGTGTACAGGCAATAGAAGATTATATTTTAGCTCGTTATTATATGTATTGGCAGGTGTATTATCATCCCGTATCTAGAAGTTATGAACAAGTACTAGGGAGTGTTATGAAACGTGTAAAGGATTTATATAAACAAAACTATACGTTTAAATCTTCATTTCCACTTCTTATTCCTTTCTTAGAGGATAACTTCACACCTGAACAATTTGTGAGACTTGATGAAACATCATTACTCTATTATATAAGATGCTTTATGGATGAAGATGATACAATTCTTAAAGATTTATCGACTCGTTTATTAGAAAGAGAATTATTTAAATATCGTACACTTAAGGGTGATGAAGATTATGAAAATACAAGAAAGATATGTATAGAAGAAGGACTAGATCCTCGCTATTATGTTACAAGTGATGCGATTATGAATCAGGTGCCTTATAAACGTATGGAGGTCAGACATGCGAATGAAGTAGAAATACTTAAACAAGATGGAACAATTAGTTCATTACCAGAAGAATCAGAAATTGTACAAGCTATATTGTTAGGTAAAGCCAAACAGGATCAGAAGATCTTCTCTACTAGACAAGTGATTAGACGTTCATCTTTTAGATATCAGTCTTTTAATAAATATGAGGATGCACAGGGTACACACTATATTCTTGAACAGGCTTCTAAAGAATGGAATCAGGAAGGATTATTCTTAGAATTCTATCAAGAAGATCATGTTATTGGATGTGCACATATTATTGATGATTGTGTCAAAGACATTGTATTACTTCCTGATGACCGTAGAGAGTTCTATGAAAAAGAAGTGTTAGCTGCAATAGAAGATTTCTTTAAAAAATACAATAAAGATGTAATCAAGATTATTCCTCATACACAATCTCTTGATTTTTATCTAGAAAATGGGTATCGTACAGAAGGTTACTATATAATTAAGGAGGTAGGATGATGAAAAAAAGAATTTCTTATGAATGTTTATTAGTCAATGGCCCCGTCAAAGAAAAAGTAAAATATAAAGAGATAGGAGACCATTATGAAGTAAAAGGTGTTCATCATATCTCTTTTGAAGTAGAAGGAAAACCAATGCGTATCCAATATGATGATACACATGTACATCTTGTGAATGATCAATCTGTATTACATTTTAATAAGGATATGCGTGTACCGAATAAATATACATTACCTTATGGTGTTGTAGAACTTCATACAAAAGTGATTTCTTTAGAATATAGAGAAGGTACAATGAAATTTATCTATGAACTCTATGACCAGGAACATCTTGTAACAAAAGCTTATATGATGGTGCATTACTCTGATATAGATGAAGAAGGGATGCCTTCATGAAATATATAAAACGTTTTACAGCATTGTTCTTTGAATATCTATATCGTTTTATCCAGTTCTTATTGAGCCCAATTGTGATCTATATTGCGCTCATCTGTATTCAAGCTATTTATCTTGTATACTTTGCATCAATACTCACAGACTTTAATGGTGTGGTTCGTTTCTTGTTTGTTTCTTTGTCTGCATTTATGATCTTTTATTTAATTAGTAAAGATGAGAATACAAACTATAAGATGACATGGATCTTCTTTATAATGTTATTGCCTAACGCAGGAGGATTACTTTATCTCTTGTTAGGTAACAAGAGACCATCACGCTGGTTAAAAAGAAAGATTCAGCCAGAAGTACAATACTTTAATGAAACAAGACATCAAGATCCGGTTATTAGAAATCAGATTATTAATAAGAAGATTATTTCTTTAGATTATCTCAATAGACAATCATTTCCTATATATAATCATAC
>NZ_DAWDDM010000218.1:0-3418 GCF_052354645.1 Catenibacterium sp. | reverse complement strand
CTCTTCCAGAAAGTGATAGAGCGAAAGATTTCTTATCTAAAGTTATGCATTAGTTATTAAAAGGAGAAAGAAGACGTGTATTTAAAGGAATTTGATGTAGAAACATGGATGACGAACCATGAACAAAATTGTCAATACAATTTAGCTGATACATGTGTATCTGATATGTCTATTCATGAATTAGAGTCATTGATTCATAAAGATCTTATGAGTGATCTTATGCATATGCGTATGGATTATGGACCAATTACAGGCTCTGATTGTTTAAAGGATGCCATTCTTTCTTTATATAAGACAGGTACAAGAGATAATATTGCCGTAGCTCATGGGGCAATAAATGCCAATGAACATGTAATGGATACTTTGTTAAATAAAGGAGACCATATCATTGCATTAACACCTTCCTATGAACAGTTCTATTCTTATCCTGCATCAATTGGATGCGAGTATGATCTAGTAGAACTTAATGAAGACAATAACTGGGAACCTGTCATAGATGATTTTAAGAAGCTTATTAAGCCTGAAACAAAGATGTTTATATTAAATAGTCCTAATAATCCGACAGGTACTGTTATTAAACAATCTTTAATGGAAGAATTGATTGAACTTGCTAGAAGTCATTCTATTTATATTCTTGTCGATGAAATCTATCGTGGTATGAATAATACTTTATGTGATAGTATTTCTGATATGTATGAATTAGGTATTGCGACAGCCTCTTTATCTAAAGTCTATTCCTTTGCAGGACTTAGATTGGGATGGATCAAGGGACCTAAACAACTTATTGATGAAATCAATTTTAGAAGAGATTATACAATTATTTCTACTGGTCCATGGAATGATTATTTGGCTACAGTTGTATTACAACATAAAGATCTAATACTTGATAGAAGTAGACATATCATTCTTGAAAATAAGAAAATATTAAAAGAATGGCTTGAAAAAGAAGACTTAGTCGAATGTGTCATACCAGAAGATGGTACTGTATGTTTCTTACATTATTTATTTGATATGCCCTCAAAAGAATTATGTGAGAAATTACAGAATGACACTGGTGTATTCTTTGTGCCAGGTATGGCATTTAATAAGGAATACCATTTACGCTTTGGTTTTACTTCAGATTCAAAAGTAATCAAGGAAGGCTTAGAAACATTCTCTTCCTGGATTCATTCGCATATTACAGAAGCAGAATAAACTGCTTCTTTTTTATTACATGCAAATCATTTGCATATTCGTTGACATAGGAATAAGAATCATTATAATACAATATGCAAATCATTTGCATAGGAGGCATTCTATGAAACAATATCGTACAAAATACAAAGACTGTATTATTGAATATATGAAGAATAATGAAGATCATCGCTTGTGTGCTAAAGATATCTATGAGGCATTAGTTGAGCAGGGATTAAATGTAAATCTTGTTACAGTTTATCGTAATCTAGATAAACTATCACAGCAGGGACTCATACAAAAACATACACTTTCAGAAGAAGATAGTGTTTATTACCAATATACAAGAGAAGAAAAATGTAATCACCATCTTCACTTATTATGCAAGAGATGTGGTAAGATTGCGCATTTAGAATGTGATTTCATGGATATCATTCGTACACATTTATTAGAGGACCATGGTTTTGAAATTGATTGTAAGGATTCTACAATTGTGGGCTTATGTAAAGAGTGCAGGGAGGCTATCCATGCTTAAAAAGATTAGTTTGTTTATTCTCTCTTTATTATTGATGACAGGTTGTACAACAGAAACTAGAAAGAAATCATTTAATATCGTTGTCACTAACTTTCCTTGTTATGATTTTGTCCGTGCAATTACTAAAAATGATCAAGATATATCTATAAAGATGCTTATTAAACCTGGTATGGATTCTCATTCTTATGAACCCTCACCACAAGATATGGTTGCGATTAAAGAGAGCGATTTATTCTTTTATGTAGGTGGAGAATCAGATGAATGGGTGGATAGCTTGCTAGACGATATGGACTCTAAAAGAATAGTTAAAATGTTGGATCTTGTGTCTCATCTTCAACATGAAGAACATGTGGAAGGGATGGAAGAAGAAAAACATGAAGAACATGATGAACATGAAGAAGAATATGATGAACATGTCTGGACAAGTCCTAAAAATGCAATAGAAATTGTTTATGGCTTAAATAAGAGAATGTGTGCACTCGATCAAAAACATGCATCAAAATTTAATGAGAATACAGAAAACTATATTAAACAGATTGCATCTGTTGATTCTAGTTTTAAACAAATAGTCAAGCAGGCAAAAAGAAAAGATATAGTTGTAGGAGATCGTTTCCCTCTGCTTTATTTTGCGAAAGAATATGGTCTTACATATAGTGCTGCATTTCCAGGATGTTCTGAACAGACTGAACCAAGTGCATCTACTATTTCCTATTTAATTGATAAGGTCAAGAAGGATCACAATCCTGTGATCTTTAAGATCGAATTATCCAATGGACAGATTGCTCGTACTATTTCTGAAGAAACAGGTGCAAAAGTATGTACTATTCAAAGTATGCATAATGTGAGTGCAGAGGATTTTAATAATGGTGAAACATATGTTTCAATCATGCGTAAAAACGCAAAGGCAGTAAAGGAGGCACTTCAATGAAAACACTTATAAAGGTTGATCATTTACGTTTAGGTTATGATAATCAAGAAGTAATCAATGATCTCTCTTTTGATATAAATCAAGGTGATTTTATTACTGTACTAGGACAAAATGGTGCAGGTAAAAGTACCCTGATCAAGGGATTATTGGGACTTATTAAGCCAATGGACGGGCAGATTACATATTATTTGAATGAAAGAGAAATAGGTTATATGCCTCAAGAAACAAAGGTGGATCGTCATTTTCCTGCTTCAGTATATGAAATAGTCTTATCAGGCGCATTAAATAGAGTAGGGTATCGTCCTTTCTTTAATTCAAAAGAAAAGAAATTGGCGGTAGAATGTTTAAAAACACTTCATATAGAAAACCTTAAAAACAATTCCTTTGGGGAACTATCTGGAGGGCAAAGACAGAAGGTCTTACTTGCAAGAGCACTATGTGCAACAAGAGAATGTTTAGTACTTGATGAACCTTCTAATAACTTAGACTATGATTCTAAAGAAGAATTCTATACTGTTTTAAAAGAACTTCATCAAAAAGGTTTAACAATTATCATGATTACTCATGATTTAGCGTCTCATGAAGTGATTGGTAATAAGATTCTTCATTTAGATAAAAATAACTATAGAATGGAGGAAGTTAAATAATGAATACATTACTCCATATGTTTAACTATACATTTATTATTCGTGCTTTTATTGTTGGTTTACTTAATTCATTATGTCCTGCTATCATATGTGTAAATCTTGTCATAAGAAAGAATCCTATGATAAGTCAAGTTT
>NZ_DAWDDM010000217.1:0-3440 GCF_052354645.1 Catenibacterium sp. | reverse complement strand
GATTAATACTCTTGTTGGTATGCGTTTTGATATCCATTCAGGTAAGCCTATTATTGCGAATAAGACAGGTGGTTATTCAGGACCAGCAATCTTCCCAGTCGCTTTAAGAATGGTTTACCAGGTATCTCAGGCAGTAAATATCCCAGTTATTGGTATGGGTGGTATTTCTACTGGTAGAGATGCAATCGAAATGATGATTGCAGGTGCAAGTGCTGTACAGGTTGGTTGTGCTAACTTAGTAGATCCATATGCATGTCCTCGTATTATTCAGGAAATGAATGATGAACTAGATGCAATGGGTATTGAAAATATCACTGATATTATCGGAAAATCCCATCAATATAAATAAAGAGTGCTAAGCACTCTTTTTTATGTTATATTAGAGGATGCGAATAAGGAGGATATCAAATATGGAACTTAGTCAATTATTAAACCCTAAACAATTAGAAGCAGCCACTTATCTAGATGGACACCTAAGAATCATTGCGGGTGCTGGTTCAGGTAAGACACGTGTTGTCACATATCGTATAGCATATTTAATTGAAGAAGTAGGAGTCAATCCTCATAACATTCTCGCTATCACATTTACTAATAAAGCAGCCAATGAAATGAAAACAAGAGTAGAAAACATTCTAGGTACATCTTTAGGTACAACAATCTGTACGATCCACTCTTTATGTGTCAGAGTACTTAGACAACACTCTACTGCCATTGGCTATCCTCATAACTTCATTATTATGGATGAAGAAGATCAGAAATCACTCATTAAAAAGTTATATAAAGAAAAAGAAATAGATCAGAAATCAATCAGTATCAAATCTATGATCAACTATATCTCTTCATATAAGGTTAACTTTGTATCTCCTGCCAAAGCCCTGCAGCTCGCTGGTAATATGCCAGGAGAAAAACATAAAGCAGAAATCTATGCCATGTATGAAAAATATAAAGAAGATCATAATATGATGGACTTTGATGACCTTTTAGTCAATACATTAAAGATCTTCCAGGATAATCCTGATATTGTATCAAGATGGTCTAGACGTTATCAATTTGTCCATGTAGATGAATTCCAGGATGTTGGCTCTATTGAATACAACCTTATTCATTACTTTGCCCAGGATTCTATTGTCTGTGTTGTAGGAGACCCAGACCAGACAATCTATTCATTTAGAGGCAGTGATGTGAACTATATCATGAACTTTGATAAAGACTATCAAAACGTTAAAACTGTTATACTAGACCAGAACTATCGTTCTACTAAAACAATCCTTGATATCTCTAATAATCTTATTAAGAAAAACAAGAACAGATTAGAAAAAGACTTATTCTCTGAATTAGAAGAAGGAGATAAAGTTATTCATTATGCAGCAGTAAGTGAAGATGCAGAATCAAAATATATCTGTGATACAATCCAGAAGATCACACAATCTGGTGTATCTGAATCCCATATTGCGGTGCTCTATCGTGCGAATTATTTATCTCGTTCTATTGAACAGGAAATGATTCGCCGACAGATTCCTTATAAGATCTTTGGTGGATTAAAATTCTTTAATCGTAAAGAAGTCAAAGATGCTTTAAGTTATATTAGATTAGTCGTTATGGGTGATGATTTATCATTTGAAAGAGTCGTCAATACACCATCTCGAGGAATTGGTGCGAAGACTTTAGAAAAGATTACCCTTACAGCCTCAAGACATGGTATCTCTAATTATGAAGCAGTCTGCTTCTTCTTAGATGAAACAGGTATAGGTGGTAAAGCTAAAAAAGGACTCAAAGAACTTGTAGAAGTTATTGAGAAAGCAAGAGTTTCTGATAAGAGCTTAGCTGATATTTATGAAGATTTATTAAAGGATACAGGTTATTTGAAACTAATGAAGGATGGGCAGGAAGATAACCGTATTGAAAACTTAATGGAATTAAAGAATTCTATAGATACTTATGTCAATACTCATCCAGAAACACCTGATTTTGAATCATATTTACAGGATATTGCCCTCTATACATCTCAGGATGAAGAAAAGACAGGTGACTATGTCTCACTTATGAGTATTCATATGGCTAAAGGACTAGAGTTTGACTATGTCTTTGTATCAGGCCTCTCTGAAGGTATTTTCCCTTCTGAAAGAACAATGAGTGAAGGGGGAGATGAAGGATTAGAGGAAGAAAGAAGACTTGCATACGTTGCCTTTACGCGTGCTAAAAAGCGTCTTTATTTGACTGATAGCCAAGGCTTTAGCTTTGTGTCCCAATCTCCTAAGGTCACATCTCGATTTGTAGATGAAATAGGTCGAAATCATGTTGAACATGTCGGAAGACCTTCAAAGTTTAAGACACGTAATTATGTTCATGAATCTTACACAGATTTAATTGGAGATAATGGTGTCAATGACTGGAAGGTGGGAGATTTAGTCAACCATGATATATTTGGTAAGGGTGTTGTTGTCAAAGTCAATGGACCACTTGTCGATGTTGCCTTTGAAGTTCCTCATGGAATCAAGACTTTAATGGGAGGTCATCATGCTTTAAAGCGCTTAGCAAACTGATTTTTAAGTTTTATTATGAAGAGAATTTTGTTATAAAATAGTGGCAAAAAACCCATAGGCTTGCCTATGGGATGAAAGCAACATGATTTTTATTTGAGTATAACATAGAGAAGATATATAATATGTATATGAAAATAGAAAGGACTTTTTAATTAATGGGAAGACCAAAATCAAACAATGTTCAGATAAACATATCTATTCCTATGGAGTGGAAAAAAGAACTTGAAAACCTTGCACGTATTTATTCTGTAGAGGAAGGCGAGACTATTACATTTCTTGACCTTCTACGTAGAGGTATTCAGGAAAAATATCACAGTCCTTCACATTGTAAATATCCAACACAATATCATATCATACGGTGTCCTAAATTCAGATTTTCGGTTTTAAAAGGTAATGTTGAAGATGCTTTAAAACAGATATTACAGAAAAATTGTAACGATTATAATTATCATATAGAAACACTTGAAGTAATGCCAGACCATATACATATCTTTGTAGATGTGCCACAGACTGTAGCTCCTTATGATGTGGCTAGAACTCTTAAAAGTATCAGCGCTATCGAATTATTTAAAGCGTATCCGCAGCTTAAAAAGTTCTATGCAGGATATGGAACTTTATGGTCAGGAGAGTATTTTGTCTCGACTGCAGAACGCTTAAGCGAAGCTGCAGTAATCAAGTATATATAGAGGAACTAAAAAATGATTAGTAACGAAGAATACAAAAAGACTCTAAAACAGTTTCATAAGCTTTCTGATAGGCATATTCTAGCTGCTGAAACTGATATGTCTTCTTCTGATATACAGAAAGTTGTAAAGCTTTCGGATAGGATCAGAAAAGCAGGCAACGAACTTGTAGGTCTTATGAGAAAGAATTATGACCAGCTTATGCGTACCAAGA
>NZ_DAWDDM010000216.1:0-3443 GCF_052354645.1 Catenibacterium sp. | reverse complement strand
TGTATTAGATAAAACTTGAAATATTTATTATCTAATAAATAATGCATTACCACTCATGTTACGTATTTATTCATTTAGCTATGAAGAATTTCAATATGCATTGTCTGTAGGAGTCACTGCACCATTCTATTTAACTAAGCTATTTAAAGAGTATTTTAATGACGATGCCGTAATCATCAATATTTCGTCTTCTAGAGACCGAATGAGTCAGGCTAATACAGAAAGCTATACTGCAGCAAAAGGTGGCATATCAGCCCTTACACACGCATTAATGATGAGTCTAAGTGGAAAAGTGAGAGTGAATTCTATTTCGCCAGGATGGATTGATACTCACGGGAATACTTATACAGGGCCTGATGCTTATCAACAGCCAGTAGGAAGAGTAGGGAATCCAGAAGATATTTCCTCTATGGTTTTATTTTTATGTTCGTCAAAAGCAACATTCATCAATGGTGAGAATATCTGTATTGATGGTGGAATGACTAAACAGATGATCTATCATGAAGATGGTGGATGGCATTTGGATTAAATTGATAAAAAAAACTAAAAAAAGTAGTTGACGAGGACTTTTATTTGTCATATACTGACAAAGGTGTCCGACGAGGGCACATATATAAAAACAAATTTGTGAAACACCCGGAATTGTGTGTTAGAATTAGAAAGGAGAAAATCATGCCTACAATTAACCAATTAGTAAGAAAAGGACGTAGCGAAAAGACTAAAAAGGGTAAGTCTCCAGCTTTAAATAGAGGTTACAACTCATTAGCAAAAAGACCAACTAATGATAATTCACCTCAGAAGCGTGGTGTTTGTACCCGTGTTGCTACAATGACACCAAAGAAGCCTAACTCAGCATTACGTAAATATGCCCGTGTTAGATTATCAAATGGATTAGAGGTTACAGCTTACATTCCTGGTATCGGTCATAACCTTCAGGAACACTCTGTTGTATTAATTCGTGGTGGTCGTGTTAAGGACTTACCAGGGGTTCGTTACCATATTATCCGTGGTACTATGGACTGTGCTGGTGTTAAAGATCGTATGCAGAGCCGCTCATTATACGGAGCTAAAAAGCCTAAGAAATAAATTTTTAAATTAATAAAATAGAGAGAGGAGAATTTGCCGATGTCTAGAAAAGGACGTATTGCGAAAAGAGATGTTTTACCTGATCCAATTTACAATAGTAAAACAATCACTAAGCTTATTAACAACATCATGTTAGATGGTAAAAAAGGTGTTGCTCAGAACATCTTATATGAAGCATTCAAAAAAGTTGAAGAAAAGACTGGAAAGCCAGCTATGGAAGTATTCGACGCAGCTATCAACAACATCATGCCTGTACTTGAATTAAAGGTAAGACGTGTTGGTGGTGCTAACTACCAGGTACCAGTTGAAGTAACACCTGAAAGAAGAATGACTTTAGGTTTAAGATGGTTAACTAACTATTCTCGTTTAAGAAACGAAAATACAATGGTTGATCGTTTAGCTAACGAAATTATCGATGCTTCTAACGGTACAGGTGCTGCTGTTAAGAAGAAAGAAGATACTCATAAAATGGCAGAAGCTAACAAAGCTTTCGCACATTTCCGTTGGTAATATCTTTATTACATATAAATTAAAAGAAAAAGTATTTGAAAGGAGAAAATTATGGCTCGTGAATTTCCATTAGAAAAAACACGTAATATCGGTATCATGGCTCACATCGATGCTGGTAAAACAACTACTACTGAACGTGTTCTTTACTATACAGGTAAAATCCATAAAATCGGTGAAACTCATGATGGTGGATCTCAGATGGACTGGATGGTACAGGAAAAAGAACGTGGTATCACTATCACTTCTGCTGCAACTACAGCTCACTGGAAAGGATATCGTATTAACATCATCGATACACCAGGCCACGTAGACTTCACTGTAGAAGTTGAACGTTCACTACGTGTACTTGATGGTGCCGTTACAGTACTTGACTCTAAAGCAGGTGTAGAACCTCAGACTGAAACAGTTTGGAGACAGGCTACTACTTATGGCGTACCAAGAATTGTTTTCTCAAACAAGATGGACGCTACTGGTGCTGATTTCATCATGTCACTTAACTCATTAAATTCAAGATTAGGTGCTAATGCTGTTGCATTACAGTTACCTATCGGTGCTGAAGATACATTCGAAGGTGTTATCGACTTATTAAAGATGAAAGCTATCTATTTCGATGGTGCTGAAGGTATCGATGTAATCGAAAAAGAAATCCCAGCTGAATATGTTGATCAGGCTGAAGAATATCATCAGACCTTATTAGAAGCTGCTGCTTCATTTGATGATGATTTAATGATGCAGATTCTTGAAGGTGAAGAACCTGCAATCGAAGATGTTAAAGCTGCTATCCGTAAGGGTACAATCGCTGTTGAATTATTCCCAGTTCTTTGTGGTTCTGCTTACAAAGATAAGGGTGTTCAGCCAATGCTTGATGCTGTAATTGACTACTTACCAGCTCCAACTGATATCCCTGCAATCAAGGGTGTAGATGCTGAAGGTAACGAAGTTGATCGTCATGCATCTGATGAAGAACCATTCTCAGCTTTAGCATTCAAAGTTATGACTGACCCATTCGTAGGTAAGTTAACTTTCTTCCGTGTATACTCAGGTGTTGCAACTGCTGGTTCATATGTATTGAACTCAACAAAAGATAAGAAAGAAAGACTTGGTCGTATCTTATTAATGCATGCTAATACACGTAAAGAAATTGATGAAGTTTATGCTGGTGATATCGCTGCTGCAGTAGGTTTCAAGAACACTACAACTGGTGATACTCTTTGTGCGGAAGACGATTTCGTTATCCTTGAAAAGATGGAATTCCCAGAACCAGTTATCGAATTAGCAATTGAACCTAAGACAAAAGCTGACCAGAACAAACTTGGTGAAGCTTTAGTTAAATTAGCTGAAGAAGATCCAACTTTCAGAACATCTACAAACCCTGAAACTGGTGATACTATCATCGCTGGTATGGGTGAATTACACCTTGATGTCATTGTTGACAGATTAAAGAGAGAATTCCATGTAGAAGCAAACGTTGGTGCTCCTCAGGTTGCTTATAGAGAAACTATTACTCAGGCTGCTGAATGTGAAGGTAAATACATTAAACAGTCTGGTGGTCGTGGTCAGTACGGTCACGTTTGGATCAAGTTCGAACCTAATGAAGGTAAAGGATTTGAATTCGTTGACGCTGTTGTTGGTGGATCAGTTCCAAGAGAATATATCGGTTCTGTAAAAGTTGGTCTTGAAGACGCTTTAGAAACTGGTATGATCGCTGGTTACCCAGTACTTGACGTTAAGGCTACATTATTCGACGGTTCTTACCATGATGTCGATTCATCAGAAATGGCATATAAAGTAGCTGCTTCTATGGAATTAAAAGCTGCTGGTAAGAAGTCCGCTCCAGTAATCCTTGA
>NZ_DAWDDM010000215.1:0-3453 GCF_052354645.1 Catenibacterium sp. | reverse complement strand
TTATTTTTCCATTGATATAAGCATCCTTCATTATGCTCACCCCTCTCTTATATCTATGATATCATATTCACTTCACATTATAATTTAAACATCTCACTTCTTTTGTAAGAAAAAAGAAGAGATAGCATTACACTATCCCTTCAAAGATTTAGTCTTTTTTCTCCTTCACAGATACAAAACCTGCTAGAGATAAAGCCATAGCTGATACTAATCCAAATAATGAAGTTGGATCACCTGTCTTAACAGTATTATCCTTCTTATCTTCTGGTTTTGTTTCAGGTTTTGTTTCTGGCTTAATTTCAGGTTTTTCAGATGGTTTTTCTGGAACAGTTGGTTTTTCTGGTTCAATTACAACCTTTTCTTCTAAAGCATTTACTGCCTTAGTTAACTTAACCACAACTTCATCTACTTCTACCTGAGTTGCATTTTCTTTGTCAAGACCCTTAGCTTCTGCAACAACATTCATTAATGCAGTCCAAGATTCTTCAGTATACTTACTTTCATCTAATTTCTTAATTTCAGCAAGTTTAGCATCTAATGCAGTTGTATCACCCTTAAGAACATCTAAGCCCTTAATAGCATCTTCTAGCTTCTTAGTTGCTTCATTAACTTCTTCCTGAGAAGCATCTTTGTTTTCAAATACTGCTTTTGCATCATTTAATGCCTTAGTAAATGCATCACGTGCTTTCTTAACAGCCTTATTTAATGTTTCTTCAGAGATAGCTTCAGCTTTAGTCACTGCTTTTTCAAGATCAGCCTTATTTACTTTAGAAACTACCTTTAAATTCTTCATTGCTGTACGTAATGCATTGATTACTTCCTCATTATTTAAATCTTCTCTTGCATAAGCTTTCTGTGCTTCTACTAATGCGTCTAAGAATGTATCAACAGAATCACTTGTCTTATCAGTTAAATCCTGATTATAAGCTTTTGTTAATAAATCTTTAAGTTCAGTTGTTTCTTCAACCTGATCATAAGTAAACTGTACTTCTGCAATCTTATACCAGCTTTCACTTGCTTCTTTCATCACAAGTTTTACATACTTCACTGACTGTTTATCAAATGTAAATGACTGTTCAAGAGTATCTGCAGTCATTCTTAAATTACCTACAGTTGTCCAATTTTCTTTATCTGTAGAAACCATGATATCCGCATTCTTAATAATATCTGAGCCTGGTCTTTCAGGTGCAGAGATCTTAATACCACTCATATTTACTGTCTTAGGTAAAGTAAATGTAATATGTTTACCTACCTTCTGAGCATCATTGAACCAAGCGAATGTCTCTCTATTACCATCAAACATCTTTTCATAGCTATATTTATCACTTGGAGATACACCTAACTGCCAATATCCATCAGATGCTTCAATACTAGGAACAGTACCATCACGTTTCATTAAACCATTTCTAGCAGCAACTAATGCATCATATGCAGTCTTTACTGCTTCATCAGTCACTTCTTCACCATAAAGAACCTTCTTACCATTCTTTACAGCTTCTAAGTATTCAGGATATCCTGATGCATATCCGTTATCAGCCATTGGGTTTTCTACTTCTACCCATAATGCATAATAAGCACGTTTAACTGCTTTCTTCTTAGCATTATTTAACGTAGTCAAGATAGCATCTACATCCTGCTGTAATGCATCCTTATCATCATAAAGTTTCTGTGCTTCATCTAATGCAGTTTTATATTCACCTAGTGTTGCACCAATGTATACATTTTCATCTAAAGCATTATCTAAAGCAGCCTTTAAGTCAGTTTTATCTGTGTAGATTTCATAAGTGAAAGTGAAAGTATCACCCTTCTTACTATATGTACCAGTTGCACTGTCTTTATCAGACACTAAACGATAACCATAAATCTTTTCAGCAGTGAAGTTATATTCATCACCGATATTACCATAACGAGTTACAGGACTCTTTAATTCCTTACCATCTTTATCTACATATTTAATAGTCACTTTACCTAAAGAATCAGCTGGTAAGATTGATCCAGAATCTGGTAAAGTAGAACCCTTATCAAATGCTGCAACATGTCCAAGCTTTGCATAATTAGCCTTAAACTGGTTATGAGAAATAATACTATTAGACTTTGTATTCCATGCTTTAGTAGCAAGTGCTCGCATTTCATTTGCGATATCTTCAGTAATAGTATCTTCATCACATACATCAGCCTTATCACACCAGATTGCAAGTGATGCACCCTTAATAGCTGGGTTATCATCAGCAATAGTGTTAGCCTGGAATTTACCTGGAGTCCATTCATCAAAGATTAACTTATCAGAATTTAAGTTATCAAATGAATGCTGTTTACGTCCATCATTTGGCATAGATGGTCTTAATACATAATAGAAGAAACTAGCATTTACGTTATAAATAGTATCATGACCCTTATCTAAGAAAGTCTGAAGTTTTGCGATACTATAGTTCCAAGACATCTGACTCCAGAAATCAATACCAATATACTTATGCATTTTGATCAGCTGTTTCTTATCATAGTATGAATTTTCTCCATAGTAGATACCATCATTCCAAATACGTGGAGTAAATCCTTTTTCATGTACATGTTCTGCTAAGTCATTGATATATTTCGCAATAACATCCTTCCAAGTTGCATTAGGATCAATGTTTTCTCTTGCATAATTATCTAATACAGACTTGTACTGAGTAGTGAAAGGTGCACGGTCAAATTCCATATATTCATCGCCACCGATGTGGAAATCTGTACATCCTTCAAATAATTCCATATATTCATCATATAAGCTATAAATATACTTAATCGCTTCAGGATTAGTAACATCTAAACCTGATTTATAATTATTACCATATGCATCTACCTGTCCATATTCTGGATGTGCTCTTAAAATCTGGTCAACATGGCCTGGAGAGTCAAATGATGGAATAACTTTAACACCATATTTCTTTGCCTCTGCAAGAATTTCTCTCACATCAGCTTTTGTTAAATGCTGTTCAGATACGATAGAAGGATCTGTTTCACATTCAATACGGAAACCTAGGTTTTCTGAGAAATGCATCTGGATAGCATTCATCTTGAAGTAAGACATTTCTCTAATCTGTCTGATGAACCATTCTTTAGAAATATACTTACGAGCCATATCTACATGAATACGACGTTCAGCAACATTAGGATAATCAACGATTTCACCATAAGCTAAAGTGTTATTATTCGCAATTGAAAGCTGTTCAATAGTACGTAAACCATATAATACAGCTGTTTCACTTGCACCAGTTAAATGAATACCAGTATCATCAATTGTAATTTTATAAGCTTCTTTACTTGTAGTCTTATCAGTAATTTCTGATACAGGCTTGATATCGATAGTGATATCAGTAGGTGTTCCATCCTGATTATAAAGCATAGCCTGAGCATCACTAGAAACAATCTGTTTTGCCTTGAATTCAGAATTCACTAATTTAACAATTTCAGCAA
>NZ_DAWDDM010000214.1:0-3466 GCF_052354645.1 Catenibacterium sp. | reverse complement strand
AGAAATGCCTGTTTATGAACCTGAAAAAGCAGAAATCAAAGAATCTCCAAAAGAAGAACCACTTAAACCAATTAAAGAAAAAATTAAGGTTATTGGTCAAACAAGAGGTACTTATATTTTAGGAGAAAATGAAAGAGGATTTTATATCATTGACCAGCATGCAGCACAGGAACGTATCAATTATGAATATTTCCTCAATAAGTTCTCTCATCCTGATTTATCCATCCAGCCAAAGATTGTTCCTCTTACATTTGAATATCCTGAGAGCGAATGTCTTGTTATTGATGAACATAAAGGGTTATTGGAAGAAGTTGGAATCCATCTTGAATCATTTGGCCGACATTCATATATTGTACGTGGTTTACCTTTATGGATGAAAAATATCGATGAGAAGATCTTTATTGATGAAATGATTCAAGAAGTTTTAAACAATCAAAGTGTGGATATTGTTGCTATGCAGGAACATGCTATTGCAACACTTGCATGTAAAGCAAGTGTCAAAGGAAATACATATCTTACAACACAGGATATGCAGACAATTATAGATAATCTTATGCGTTGTGATAATCCTTATGTTTGTCCTCATGGTAGACCAACCATCATATTCTATAGTGATTATGAATTAGAAAAGTTATTTAAGAGGGTTGTAGTATGAAAAAAGTAATTGCGGTATGTGGACCTACTGCTGTAGGTAAAACACGTATGGGTGTTTCTTTAGCAGAAGCACTTCATGGTGAAGTCATTAGTGGTGATTCTATGCAGATCTATCGTACGATGGATATTGGAACTGCCAAAGTAACAGAAGAAGAAACGCAGGGTATTATTCATCATATGATTGATATCAAAAATCCTGATGAAACATTTTCTGTCAGTGAATTTCAAAAAGAAGTTCGTCATTATATCGATACAATCGATATGCCTATTGTGGTAGGAGGTACAGGTCTTTATATCAAGGGTGCTCTTTATGATTATACTTTTGAAGAAACAGAATCTAAGCATGATGAAATAAAAGCGAAGTATGCCCATTATACAAATGAAGAACTACATCAGTATTTGGCATCCTTTGACCCTCAATCAGCATTAGATCTACATCCTAATAATCGTCAAAGAGTATTACGTGCCATTGAAATTTATGAAGAATCAGGAAAAAGAAAAAGTGATATTCTAGAAGCGCAGGAACATAAGCCTGTTTATGACATTTATTTTGTAGGACTCACACTTCCACGTCCTATTCTTTATGAGCGTATTAATAAACGTGTTGATTTAATGATTGAACAGGGATTAGAAGAAGAAGTCAAGAAAATCTATGATTCAGGTTTATCACGTAATGCGCAGTCTATGAAGGCTATTGGTTATAAGGAATGGTTTGATTACTTTGAAGGTTCAAAAACAAAAGAACAGGTCATAGAAGAAATCAAGAAACATTCACGTAACTACGCGAAAAGACAATATACATGGTTTAATAACCAATTTGATGTACATTGGTACGATGTCAATCTAGAAGATTTTGATTCTACAATTCACCAAGTATTAAAAGATATCGAAGAATGGTATGAAAAAAGATAAGTCTCTCTAACGAGGCTTATCTTTTTTGAGTTTTCTGATATTTGTGGTTCTTCCGTGTTTAAGAATTCTTTGATAGTTTTCAGTTAATGATTTTTCATAACGGCTTGTCAGCCAAGGTACATAGAACTGAGCATCTTTAATTTCATCAGGAAGATATTGAAGATATTCCCATAAATCAGGTCTATTATAATCGTAACGATCTTCCTCATCTATACCAACAGGAGTTAAACGTATATATTGTGGTGCTTTATGTGGTTCGTTGTGGTAAGACGCAAGTGCTGCATCTATCGCATTTTCACTCGATTTTGATTTAGGTGATAAAGCCAATTCTATAATGCAGCTTGCTAGAGGAATTCTTGCTTCAGGAAAACCAATTGTCTTAGCTGCCTGGAAGGCTAAAACAGTACGCATACACGCATTAGGATTGGCTAGTCCTATATCTTCATAAGCAGTTGTAATCAGTCTTCGTTCTAGTGACTCTATATCTCCTGCATCTATAAGTTTTGCAAAATAATAAAGAGCACCATTTGGGTCAGATCCTCTAATAGATTTCTGCAAACCACTTAAAGTATCATAGTATTGATCTTCATCTTTATCAAATTGCATATTGGCGCGTGGAACAGCTTCCTGAATGATTTCTAATGTGATATGTGTATCTGGTGCATAAATAGTTGCAAGTTCCAAACAATTATAAGCATAACGCACATCACCGCTGCTCATTCTTGCAATATAATCATATACTTCTTGATCTATTTCATATTGATGATTAAGTCCTCTCTCGCTGACTGCAGCTCTTTGACATGCTTCCACAATCTCTTCATGATTCAAAGGCTTTACTTCACATAAATGACATCTTGAGCGAATTGCAGGATTGATAGAATGATATGGATTGGCAGTTGTGCAGCCTGCGATAATCAACAATCCACTCTCGATATAAGGCAGTAAATGATCTTGCTTATCTTTATTTAAACGATGCACCTCATCTACAATCACAAACAAACCTTCTGAAAGTTTCGCTTCAGTGATAATCTGGTCCATCTCTTTCTTATTACCAGTAGAGGCATTGAATATACGATATGGTATATTTAAATCATGAGCGAGGGCCTTAGCCATAGTTGTTTTTCCGCATCCAGGTGGTCCATATAAAATAATGGACATTGGATGATCCTTCTTTACAAATTGTCTTAATAATTTATTATCTCCTACAAGGTGCTTTTGCCCAATTACATCATCAAGTCCAATAGGGCGCATGGAATCTGCAAGTGTCTTATGAATCATAGTTTATTTCCTTTCGTTTTAGAATCATGTATAATTATAACATGATTTTATAAGGAGAGAGTAATATGAGAATTGTTTTACAAAGAGTAAAAGAAGCAAGTGTGACAATTGATGGAGAAGTACATGGTGCCATTAATAAGGGTTATATGATTCTTGTAGGTTTTAATAATGATGATACTCATGAAATTATAGATCGTCTTGTGGAAAAGGTTATCCACTTAAGAGTCTTTGAAGATGAAAACCAAAAAATGAATCGTTCACTCATAGATGTAGAAGGATCTATTCTTTCTATTTCTCAATTCACTTTATATGCAGACTGTCGTAAAGGAAGAAGACCAAGCTTTATTGATGCAGCTAAGCCTGATATCTCTTCACCGCTTTATGATTACTTTAATGAAAGTTTAAGAAACCAAGGCATTCATGTAGAAACAGGAATTTTTGGAGCTGATATGAAATGTGCATTAATTAATGATGGTCCAGTTACTATTGTATTAGACAGCGATGACATCATGCCTCGAAAATAATGCGATTATAGGCAAATAGAAGGGCGTATAAGCCCTTTTTTACATTTTTTCACAAAAAATGAATAAAAATCAAAAAAAGTCTTTACAAAGGAAATGAA
>NZ_DAWDDM010000213.1:0-3483 GCF_052354645.1 Catenibacterium sp. | reverse complement strand
CCCTAATAATGTATTGCAATATGAAACTAATAATATATCAGGCATTATGGTTAACATGTCTTCGGAATCACTTATTCATATGTATAACAAGTTCAAGGATGAAGGTTTGTTTGACTTAAATATTAGAAAATATATTAAAAATAAAACCGTTGATGAAGCTATCAAGATGACTTTAGATAAGGAAAGAGATAATTTTTGGTTTTATAATAATGGACTAACAATTGCCTGTAGTGAGTACGTTTTAGATGGAAATAAGGTTAAACTTTATGATTTTTCGATTGTTAATGGTGGACAGACTACTAATAGAATTGGTAATTATAAAGGAAGTAATAATGACAAATTTTATCTTCCATGTAAAATTATAAGCATAAAGAATGATGATCAAAAACTTTATTCAAAGATAGCTGAGGCCACAAACTCTCAAAAACCAATTAATCCAAGAGATTTAAAATCAAATTCTCCTGAAATGAAGATGTTACAGAGATGGCTTGGGAAAGAAGGAGTTTATTTAGAAATTAAACGTGGTGAAAAGAAAAAACGTAATGTAAAAAATATAAAAAGTATAAAAAATGATGAACTTGGTCAGCTATTACTCTCATTTGGTTATCAGCAACCTGGTACAGCTAGAAGTGGAAAGGGAAAAATATTTGAAAATAAGCCACTATATAATAAACTGTATATGGTGAATTATGAGAAGGATCCAAATAAAAAAGAGTTTATTCTTGATTTGATTCAGTTGTCAGAGGACTATTCAATAATAGAAACGAAATTGAAGAATGGAACTACAATCACAGAAGATGATAAAGTTGTCCTGAAAAATGCGAAGTATGTGATTTTTTCTTTATTAGGACTATCTTATTTTATTGCGAATGGAGACTATTCACGTGATGATTTAAATATTAATACTTCTCCATTAAAGAACCCTAATTTGGTGTTTTCAAAGTTTATATCTAATTATAAAGCTGATGATTATGAAGAAAGACTTGAATCACTGATTGAAATAATATTAGATTCGTTATGCGATACGTATGAGGATTGTGTAGGACGTAATGAAGTTACAAGTGCCAGTAATTTATTTAAAACTGATAAGAAATATAGGGATAGTATAGTAAAGGATTTTTTAAATGTTATTAATAAGAGAACTATGAGAAATGAATTCATAAGTGCTTGTGAAATTTTAAAGAGATAGTTTGCAGGGTTTTCTTGCCAAGATGAGAACGGTGTTTACCGTTCTTTTTGCGATTTTATATTTTGCTACCTGATAAAAGGAATTGTAGGAACTTAGGTAAAGACAAGTATTTAAAAAGTAATATATAATATATCTGTTAGGGAGTGATATATTTTTGAAAAGCAGTTTTCTTAAGTTAATAAATGTTGCTGTGACTTTAGCAATATTGAAATATTGATAATTATAATTTAAAATGTTAGATAGATGTATTTTAAATAAAATATTCTAGAATAATGCAAATTTGGAGGTTAAGTAATGGCAACAAGTAATAATGCTAATATAGGTTTTGAAAAACAAATATGGGATGCAGCTTGTGTTCTTTGGGGACATATTCCAGCAGCTGATTATAGAAAGGTAATTGTAGGACTTATCTTTTTGCGTTATATCTCTAGTGCGTTTGAAAAGAGATACGTACAGCTTGTAGAAGAAGGCGATGGATTTGAAGATGACAGAGATGCTTATGCAGAAGAAAATATTTTCTTTGTACCTGAAGAAGCACGTTGGAGTACGATTTCTGCTGCGGCACATGAACCAGAAATTGGGAAAGTAATTGATGATGCCATGAGAGCAATAGAAAAAGAGAATACTAGTCTTAAGAATGTTCTTCCTAAAATTTATGCAAGCCCTGATTTAGATAAACGAGTATTAGGTGAAGTAGTAGATTTGTTTACTAATATGGACATGGGAGACACAGAAGATAGTAAGGATCTTCTTGGTAGAACATATGAATATTGTATTCAGCAGTTTGCAGCCTATGAGGGTGTAAAGGGTGGAGAATTCTACACTCCATCAAGCATTGTAAAAACTATAGTTGCTATACTAAAACCTTTTAAGAACTGTAGAGTGTACGATCCATGCTGTGGTTCTGGAGGTATGTTTGTTCAGAGTGCAAAGTTTATACAGGCACATAGTGGTAAACGTGGAGAAATAGCAGTTTATGGTCAGGAATCAAATGCTGATACTTGGAAAATGGCTAAAATGAATATGGCTATTCGTGGAATTGATGCTGATTTTGGTCCATATCAAGCAGATACTTTCTTTAATGATTTACATAAAACATTAAAAGCTGATTTTATTATGGCTAATCCACCATTTAACCTTTCTAACTGGGGACAAGAAAACCTTAAAGATGATGTTCGTTGGAAATATGGTACACCACCTGCAGGAAATGCCAACTATGCTTGGATTCAGCATATGATACATCACTTAGCACCAAATGGAAAAATTGGTCTTGTGCTTGCCAATGGAGCATTATCTACTCAAAGTAGTGGTGAAGGTGAAATTAGAAAGAATATCATAAATGCCGATCTTATTGAAGGTATTGTAGCATTACCAACACAGTTATTCTATAGTGTTACAATTCCCGTAACTCTATGGTTTATATCAAAAAATAAAAAACAAAAAAATGAAACTCTATTTATTGATGCTCGTAAAATGGGACATATGGTAGATCGTAAACATAGAGATTTCTCAGATGATGATATTCAAAAATTAGCAGATACTTTTTCTCAGTTTCAAGATGGTAATCTTGAAGATGTTAAGGGATTTTGTGCTGTAGTAGATACAAACGAAATTGAAAAACAAGATTATATTCTTACACCTGGTAGATATGTTGGTATTGAAGAAGTAGAAGAGGATGATGAACCATTTGAAGAGAAAATGGCTCGTTTGACATCTGAATTATCAGATATGTTTAAGAAGAATCATGAACTTGAGGAAGAAATCAGAAAGAATTTAGAGGCTATTGGATATGAAATATAGATTAGAAGATATATGTTCTTTCCGCAAAGAAAAGGTTGAAGTTTCATCTCTAACATTAGAGAATTATATTTCTACAGAAAATATGCTACCAAACAAAGCAGGAATTACTAAAGCAACTTCACTTCCAAAATGCAATACTACACAGAGATTTGAATGTGGTGATGTTCTTGTGTCAAATATTCGACCTTATTTCAAAAAAATTTGGAAAGCTAGATTTAATGGTGGATGTTCAAATGATGTATTAGTATTTAGTGCTAAAGAAGGATTTGATACTGAATTCCTTTATTATGTTCTTTCGGATGATTCTTTTTTTGAGTATTCAATGGCTACTTCTAAGGGAACTAAAATGCCTAGAGGTGATAAAAAATCTATTATGAATTATGAAGTTCCTGGTTTTGATATAAATATTCAGATTAAGACAGCAAGTATTTTGAAATCTATTGATGATAAAATAGAACTCAATAATAAAATAAACAATAATTTAGTGGCTTAGA
>NZ_DAWDDM010000212.1:0-3554 GCF_052354645.1 Catenibacterium sp. | reverse complement strand
TGCAGGTGTAATGTATCCTGTCTTCTTATTAGATGATATTGATAAGATGGCAATTGATTATAAGTGTGATCCTACAAGTGCTATGCTTGAAGTATTAGATCCTGAACAGAACTCTATGTTCTCAGATAATTATATTGAAGAACCCTATGATTTATCACAGGTTTTATTTATTGCAACAGCAAATGATCTAGGTGGTATTCCTGAACCATTACGTGATAGATTAGAAATCATTGAACTATCTTCATATACAGAACAAGAAAAATTAATGATTGCGAAAGATCATTTAATTAAGAAAGAACTTAAGAATCATGGTTTGACTGATGAACAGTTAACTATTACTGATGATGCGTTAATGTATATTATTAGACACTATACACGTGAAGCAGGTGTACGTCAGTTAGAAAGATTAATTGCAGCAATCTGTAGAAAATCAGTATTGAAGATTCTTAAGAAAACAACTGATCATGTTGCTGTGGAAGTAAACGACTTAGAAGAATTATTAGGTAAAGCACCTTTTGACCATACTAAGAAACAGCCTAAACCTCAGGTAGGTGTAGTCACTGGTCTAGCATGGACACAGTTTGGTGGAGATATTCTTCCAATTGAAGTCAATCACTTTAAAGGCAGTGGTAAATTCATCGTCACTGGTCAACTTGGTGATGTCATGAAAGAATCTGCTTCAATTGCGTTAGACTATCTTAAGGCACATGCTGATAAGTATAGCTTAAAGGATATTGATTTTGATAAGCAGGATATTCATATTCATGTACCTGAAGGTGCAGTAAAGAAGGATGGTCCTAGTGCTGGTGTTACTTTAACAACTGCTATCTATTCAGCTTTCACACAAAAGCCTGTACGTGATGATGTCGCAATGACAGGTGAAGTGACATTAACAGGTAATGTATTACCAATTGGTGGCTTAAAAGAAAAGTCTATTTCTGCACATCGTTCTGGTATTCATACAATTATTATTCCTAAGGATAATGCGAAAGATATTGATGATATTCCAGAATCAGTCAGAAACGATTTAACTATCATCACAGCAGATCATATTGATACTGTTTTAGAAAATGCGTTGGTAAAGTAATATGTATACAATTAAAAAAGCCGAATTCATGTTATGTGCAGCCTGGTCTAGTCAGTGGCCAGATGAATCATTACCTGAAGTAGTGATGGCTGGACGCTCAAATGTAGGTAAATCAAGTTTTATCAATACAGTAACCAATGTGCAGGGACTTGCAAAGGTCAGTTCAACTCCTGGTAAAACACGTACTCTTAATTTCTTTAATATTAATGATGAAATAAGACTTGTTGATGTGCCAGGATATGGCTATGCAAAGGTACCAAAGAAGATGTTAGAGCAGTTCTCAGAAATGATTGACAATTACTTACGTAATAGAAAGAATCTAAAAGCGATGATTCTTATTGTGGATTATCGTCATAAACCTAAAGACGATGATGTAACAATGTATGATTATGCCAAGCATTTTGGTATTCCTGTTATTGTTGTCGCAACTAAAGAAGATAAGCTAAAACGTAATGAACTTGTTAAAAATGAGAAGCTGATTAAAGAAACATTGGATTTTGATCCAAGTGACCACTTTGTCCGTTTTTCTAGCTTAAAGAAAAAAGGTGTCAGAGAAGTCTGGGATTGTATCTTAGAATTATGCGAAGAGAGATCATAATATCTCTCTTTTTTCTTTCTTCACAAACGTCTTATTTTAGTATATAATGTGTCGCAAGAAGGGAGTTTTTTGATGATTAAGATTTTATTATGCTGTGCATCAGGGATGAGTACAAGCTTACTTGTAGAAAAAATGAAAAGAGCAGCGACTAAGCAGAATGTCGAAGCTGAAATTTGGGCAGTGAATGCTGAAAATACAGATTTAAAGGATGTAGAAGCTGATATTATTTTCCTTGGACCACAGGTTCGTTATGCAAAGGAAGAAATTCAGAAAACTGTTGGTTCTATTCCAGTATATATGATTGGTATGAAGGACTATGGTATGATGAATGGTGATTCAGTTCTTGCCCAGGCTTTAGAATATCTAGGCAAATAAGTTCATTGACTTATAGTAAAGCTTTTGGTAGAATAATAACAAGCGTTGAAGAGGAGGAGTACAGTTATTCTTCTTAAAGAGACCTCTTGGCTGGTGTGAAAGAGGAGAGTGAAGACTGGAAGGTAGCCTTGGAGCATATTTGGTGAATGAAGTAGCCAGATACGTAATACTGCGTTAAAGTAAAGAGACATACAGAGTATGTGAAATAAGGTGGTACCACGATATAAGTCGTCCTTATGCACATGCTCTTTTTTATTTAAGGAGGAATTATGGAATACAGAACACCGATATTGGTTGCTTTTACTCTATTTATAATCACATTATGTTATTTCTATTATAAGAAAACAAAAGCAATCAAAGACAAACAGATGGAAGAAGCGTTACGATTTGCGGATTTCAAAGATGAAAATAAGCATTTTACATCAGAAAAATTTGATGCATGCAGTGATAAGGATTTAGTCAATTTAATTGTTGCACGTATTGGTGATTTAGAAGATGAAGATGAAAACTTCCTAGATAAATTAAATATGGAAGAAAGAACTGTCTATGGTATCAGTCAGTTAAATGAATGTGTAAGTAGTACTAAAACGATTAGATCTTTCTTTGAAACACCTGCTTATTCAGTATATGCGGATGAATTAGAAACTTATTTCAATAATGTGCGTGAACCGCAGATTGCAGAATTAGTAAAGAGTGCAAGAAGATTGAATGAAATCATGGAAAATGGTGAAGAAGATGAAGATATGGGTGATTATTCTTCTTATAATTTCTCAGACTTCACACATGAATATATTACTATGATTGCAGGTACTGATTTTATGCCAAAGTTAACTAAGTATATTAGAGAACATAAAGAATCATTTATTGAGGGGGACGAAACAAATGAAGAAAGAGTTACCGACTAAATATGACCATTTAGCTGTAGAAAAAGGTAAATATCAGCAGTGGTTAGATAAGGAATATTTTAAAGCAGGTGATTTAACAAAGAAGCCTTATAGTATTGTTATTCCACCACCAAATGTAACTGGTAAATTACATTTAGGACATGCATGGGATACTACTATGCAGGATATGATTATCCGTTATAAGAGAATGCAGGGTTATGATGCATTATGGTTACCAGGTATGGACCATGCTGGACTTGCAACTCAGGCTAAGGTAGAAGCTAGACTTAGAGAACAGGGTATTTCTCGTTATGATTTAGGTAGAGAAAAGCTTGTTGATAAGATCTGGGAATGGAAAGAAGAATATGCAGATATCATTCGTGCACAGTGTGCTAAATTAGGTTTATCACTTGATTATTGATAGTTAAGTTTTATTTTTTATGATGGTTTATCATATGCTGTTAGGGAAGTCTTTGTAAGATTATATGAAAAGGGATTAATCTACCAGGGTGAAAAGATCATTAACTGGGACCCAGTACAAAGAACTGCATTATCACATATCGAAGTATATCATGAAGATATTGAAGGTAATATGTACTAATTAAAGTAT
>NZ_DAWDDM010000211.1:0-3563 GCF_052354645.1 Catenibacterium sp. | reverse complement strand
CTGAGGCAATCATAGTTTTCTTACAGACGGTTGACTTTGATGCTTAACTTGAAGATGTAGAATCTCAGTTAAAAGAAGCTCAGGGTCAGAAGAGACAGAAGTTATTAAAGAGACTTGAAGCAATTGATGCATTCAGAAGCTCTAATAACCAGCCAGAATGGATGATCATGGATGTTCTTCCAGTTATTCCACCTGATTTAAGACCAATGCTTCAGCTAGACGGTGGTCGTTTTGCGACAAGTGACTTAAACGACTTATATAGACGTGTCATTACTCGTAACAACCGTTTAAAGAAATTATTAGAATTAGGTACACCTAGTATCATCGTACAGAATGAAAAGCGTATGCTTCAGGAAGCCGTTGATGCTTTAATTGATAATGGTAGACGTTCTAAGCCTATTACAGGTGCTGGAGGAAGAGCATTAAAATCTCTTTCACATACACTTAAAGGTAAACAGGGACGTTTCAGACAGAACTTACTTGGTAAGCGTGTAGACTACTCTGGACGTTCAGTTATCGCTGTAGGACCTACATTAAAGATGTACCAGTGTGGTATTCCAAGAGAAATGGCTGTTAACTTATTTAAGCCATTCGTTATCTCTGGATTAGTAAGAAACGAATTAGCAACTAATATCAAAGCTGCTGAACGTATGATTGATAAGATGGATGATAAGATCTGGCCAATCGTTGAAGATGTTATCAAACATCACCCAGTATTATTAAACCGTGCCCCTACATTACATAGATTAGGTATCCAGGCTTTCGAACCTAAGCTAGTAGAAGGTCGTGCCATTCGTCTTCACCCATTAGCATGTCCAGCATTCAACGCCGACTTCGATGGTGACCAGATGGCTATCCATGCACCTCTTGGTGAAGAAGCAATTCAGGAAGCAAGACAGTTAATGCTTGGTTCTAGAAATATCCTTGGTCCAAAAGATGGTAAACCTATCGTTACTCCATCACAGGACATGGTGCTTGGTAACTATTACTTAACAACAGAAAAAGCTGATCAGATTGGTGAAGGTACAGTATTCGCTGATGTAAATGAAGTATTAATGGCTTATTACAATAAGACTGTTAACTTACATACAAGAATTGCAATCCGTGCTTCAGCATTAAAGAATAAGACATTCACTGAAGAACAGAACAACATGTACTTAGTCACTACAGTAGGTAAGATTATCTTCAACCAGATCTTTGAAGGTGAATTCCCATACTTAAATGATCCAGATAAGGCAAGCTTAAAAGCAACTCCTATGAAATATTTCTTACCTTATGGTACAGATATCAAGGAACATATTAAGAATCAGCCTTTAATCAAGCAGTTCACTAAGAAGACTCTTGGAGCAATCATCGATGAATACTTCAAGATCTGTCCAGTTGATGAAATCCATGTCATGCTTGATAGATTAAAGAATCAGGGATTCTATTATTCAACTATCGCTGGTATTACAGTATCAGCTTACGATATTCAGATTCCTCAGGATAAGTATCACTTATTCGATGATGCTGATGAACATCTTGAAGTCATCAAGAAGTTATACAACAAAGGTAAGTTAACAGAACATGAACGTTATACAGCCGTAATCAAATTATGGAATGACGTTAAAGAAGAAGTTACTGGTATCGTTAAAGATGAGTTCGAAGCTGACCGTGATAACCCAATCTTCATCATGTCAGATTCAGGTGCCCGTGGTAACATCTCTAACTTCACTCAGCTTGTAGGTATGCGTGGATTGATGAGTAACCCTAAGGGTGAAACTATCGAACTTCCTATCAAGTCTGCCCTTCGTGAAGGTTTAACTGCATCAGAATTCTTCATTTCTACACATGGTGCCCGTAAAGGTTCTACAGATACAGCCTTAAAGACTGCCGATTCAGGTTACTTAACAAGACGTCTTGTCGATGTAGCTCAGGAAGTTATTATCACAGAAGATGATTGTCATACTGATAAGGGATTCAAAGTATCTGAATTAATTAATACAGCTGATGGTAACGTCATTGTACCATTAGTAGATAGACTTATTGGTCGTACTTCATTAAAGGATATCGTTGATCCAGCAACTGGTGAAATCATAGTCCATGCAAATGAATTAATGACTGAAAAATCAGCAAAAGCAGTATCTGATGCTGGTATCAAGACTGTTGAAATTAGAAACATCTTCGGATGTAAGTCTAAGAATGGTATCTGCCGTAAGTGCTATGGTCTAAACTTAGCAACTGGTCAGGAAGTATTACTTGGTGAAACAATCGGTATTATGGCTGCACAGTCAATCGGTGAACCAGGTACTCAGCTTACAATGCGTACATTCCACATGGGTGGTGTTGCCGGTGACGCCGATATCACACAGGGTCTTCCTCGTATCCAGGAATTGTTTGAAGCACGTGTTCCAAAGGCTAAGTCTATTATTTCTGAAATCAATGGACATGTTTCATCAATTACAACTCAGGGTGACCATAACAATCAGCGTTCAGAAGTGACTGTCGCAAATGATCTTGAAACTAAGACTTACTTAACACCAATCGGTGCTAAGTTAGCAGTAAAAGAAGGAGATATTGTTGAACCAGGTGACAAGATTACTGAAGGTTCTATCTCTCCAAAAGAATTATTATCTGTTGCCTCTGCAGAAGCTGTAGAAAACTACATCTTAAAAGAAGTACAGCAGGTATATAGATTACAGGGTATCGAAATTTCTGATAAGCATATCGAAATCATCATTCAGCAGATGATGAGAAGAATGAAGATTGTAGAAGGCGGAGATACAGACGCATTACCAGGAACTCATGTTTCAGTTAAGAACTTCACTGAATTAAACAGACAGGTTCTTAAGGAAGGTAAACATCCAGCTGTAGGTAGACCGATCTTACTTGGTATTACTAAGGCTTCATTAGAAACTGATTCTTGGTTATCAGCTGCATCATTCCAGGAAACTACAAGAATTCTTACTGATGCTGCCATCAGAGGTAAAGTCGATCCACTTAAGGGTCTAAAAGAAAACGTTATTATCGGTAAGCTATTACCAGCAGGTACTGGCTTAAGAGGACCTTTAAAGTCTGACGAAACAATTAAGAGAGAGGAAGAAGAAGCTGCTCAGCAGGCTGAACTTGAAAAATCAAGAGAAGAAGCTGAAAACTTCACTCCTGAATCTACAATGTTTGATGAAGCAGAAGAATTTGTTTCTGCTCACCATGACGCTTAATGAATAAGAAACACTATGGACAAATGTTCATAGTGTTTTCATATATATGGAGGAAATTATGGAGTTTAAGGATAAAGTTGTAGTTGTTACAGGTGGGGCACATGGAATAGGACAATCAATCGCAGAAGATTTCAAAAAACAAGGTGCTTTTGTAGAAATAATTGATAATGTACAAGGGAATCACTATGTAGGAGATATTGCGAGTAAAGAAACTCTAGAATCATTTGTATCTTATGTATTAGATAAACATGGACATATTGATTATCTAATAAATAATGCATTACCACTCATGTTAGGTATTGATGAATGTAGCTATGAAGAATTTCAATATGCATTGTCTGTAGGAGTCACTGCACCATTCTA
>NZ_DAWDDM010000210.1:0-3610 GCF_052354645.1 Catenibacterium sp. | reverse complement strand
ACAACACCAATAACACCTAAAGCAATTAGTGTGAATTCACTTACACAAGCAAATACGAAACCAAGAGCGAAGAATGGCCAAGTTTCTTTTGTAGCCATCATGTTGATAACCATTGCATAACCTACAGCGGCAACCATACCACCGACAACAGCCATACCACCAGATAACCAAGCTGGCATAGAATTTAATGCACCTGTTACAACCTTAGCTGGAACGATGCAAAGGATAACTGCTGGGATCATAATACGAAGACCCTGCATTAAGATTGCAGCAACCTGCCATCTTTCAATAGCCTTATAGTCACCTTTTTCTGCAGCTGCATCCATGAAGTGAACCATAGGGATTGCAAGAGTACGACAGATCATTGTTAAGAATAAACCTGCAACTGATAATGGTACTGCAACAGCGATAGAAGTATTGATAGCGTTAGTAACGTTTGTACTACCACCCTGTAAACCTAATACCATGATGATTGCTGAAGCAACTGATGCAAGAGCAGCATCTGGTGCAACAGCAGCACCAACGTTTGCCCAACCAAGGGCAATCATCTGTAATGAACCACCAAGGATGATACCTTCCTTTAAGTGTCCAGTAACTAAGCCGATTAACGTACATGCTACTAGAGGCTGATGGAACTGGAATTCATCAAGAATACCTTCCATACCTGCAAGTAAAGCAACAATCGCAATCAGCACAATTGAAATTGCTGACATAAATTATTTCCTCCCTTATTTAGACAATCCTTCTTTAGCTTTGTTAAGGATTGCATTGATGTTATCAGGTGAATCATTTGGTACTTTACGTACATCAAACTTAACACCCTTAGCCATAATCTTTTCAATAGTATCTACATCATCCTGACTCATTGATACGGCTTTAGTACAAACGACTTTACCCTGTGAATGAGCCATAGAACCTAAGTTCAATGTCTTGATGTCAACGCCACCTTCGATTGCACGAAGTGCATCCTGTGGGTTTTCAAATAATACTAATGCTTTTGTGTTACCAAAACGTGGATCCTTAGCAACCTGGATCATCTTATCGATTGGTACTACGTGAGCTTTAACACCTGGAGGTGCTGCCTGAATAATCATTTCTTTTCTAAGATCATCATGAGCCACACCATCAGATACAACGATGATACGGTTTGGCTGAGTTGTCTTAGTCCATGCAGTCGCAACCTGACCATGTAATAAACGTGAGTCAATTCTTGCTAATACATACTTGATGTGACCATCACCAATAACTGTTCCTTCAGGAATAGCGCCCTGAGGTGCTGGTGCAGCAGTTGCTGCCTTTTCTTCCTTCTTAGGTTCTAGTGTTTCAGGTTTTGGTTTAACACCATCTCTTGCCACTTCAGTGACATGTGTAGCGATTTCATGAGCTGTTTCCATAGACATACGAGATGCATAAGTTTCAATCAACATTGGTAAATTTAAACCAGTGACAATTGCCCACTTATCTTCATGTCCATTAAGTAAAGCACTTGCCTGATTGAATGGTGTTCCACCCCAAAGGTCTACAAGGAATAATACTTCATCCTGATTTTCAAAACCAGCAATCGCTTCTTCCATTTTTCTGCGAATATCATCTGGTCCTTCGCTAGGCATTAATGTGCAGGCTTTAACGTTAGCCTGATCACCAAAGATCATAGATCCTGACTGGAAAATGCCTTCTGCGAATTTACCATGACTCGCAAGGATAATTCCTACCATTTTATCTCCTACCTTTCATAATTGTAAGTAAGTAGCGAAGATATACTCAATATGTATATGGACATTCATACATATAACTTATATATTCATCTAATCCCTATCAACTTATATTTCTAGATAAATACAGTTTCTTTTCGAAATATATCTCCTATTTACTATGCTTACATTATATCACTATCATTTTTCTGTGCAATAATCCCGTTTTAGGAATTATAGATACCATACTTTTGAATTATATATACCGTATACATAAAAAAGTTGACATCATATCCCATATATGATAGTGTCTATGTACAAAACCTTTTGGTTGTGGATTTTTGTCAGAGAAATCTTATTTTCGCCACACAGCGTTTTTTTTTACGTTGTGTGGCTTTTTATATGTTTAGGAGGAAAATTATGAATCAAGATTATATGAAAACAAAACCTATACTCCCTTTAGTATTATCGATGAGCTTACCAATGGTGTTATCAATGCTTGTTAATTCTCTCTACAATATCGTAGATAGTTTCTTCGTAGCGCGTATTAGTGAGAATGCGATGAATGCTTTATCTCTAGTATTCCCTATTCAGAACCTTATTACTGCGATTGCCGTAGGGTTTGGTGTAGGCATGAATGCTGTGATTGCGTTCTATCTAGGTACAGAGGATCATAAGAAAGCTGAAAATTCTATGGCACAGGGATTATTACTTTCAGCAATCCATGGTCTAATTTTAATGGTTGTCTGTGTTGTGTTTATTCCTAACTTCTTAAAGTTCTTTACAAATGATCCTGTTGTATTAAAGGATGGGATATTATATGGACGTATTGCCTTCTCATTCTCTTTTGTGATTCAGGTAGGTATTGCCTTTGAAAAGATCAATCAGTCTTTAGGACGTATGGCTCTCACTATGAAGATTATGATTATAGGATGTGTCACAAATATTATTCTTGATCCTATTTTAATATTTGGTTTAGGTCCTATTCCTGCAATGGGTATTGCAGGAGCTGCGATTGCGACTGGTATTGGTCAGACAGTTCCTTTTATTCTATATCTATATTATTATAAGGTAGATTTACCACTACGTATTCATAAGGAAGCTTTAGAAAGTACTCAATATTATAAGAAGTTATATGGTATTGGTATTCCTGCTACTTTAAATATTGCCTTACCTTCTGTTCTTATTTCTGTATTAAATGCGATTCTTATTTCTTATTCAGCTATCTATGTTGTAGTACTAGGTATCTATTATAAGCTTCAGACATTTGTCTTTATGCCATCTAATGGAATCATCCAGGGTATTAGACCACTTGTTGGATATAACTATGGGGCTAAAGAATATGATCGTATTAATAAGATCTATAAGCTCACTCTTGGTTTAAGTTTAATTATTATGATTGCTGGAACACTTCTTTGTTTTGTATTCCCTAAAGAAATCATGGGACTCTTTACTAAGAATAAAGAAACACTTGATGCAGGTGTGACTGCCCTACGTATTATTAGTATTTCTTTTGTCTTCTCTTCACTCTCACTTACTTCAGGAGGTGTACTCGAAGGATTAGGTATGGGTATTCCATCACTCATTATCTCTTTATGTCGTTATGTAGTCATTATTCTTCCATGCGCTTATATTCTTTCTTCACTACTTGGACCAACTGGTGTATGGCATGCTTTCTGGATTACAGAAGTATTTACTGCAGTTATTTCTCTACTTATATATAAGAAGAAAAAGAAAGATTCATTTAACTTATGAGTGAAATCACAAAACATGCATTAGAAGATTCTTTAAAGGTATTACTCTTAAGAAAACCTTTCAATAAGATTACGATTGGTGATCTCACAAAAGAATGTGGTATTAACCGAATGACATTCTATTATCACTTTACTGATATGCATCATCTTCTTTCATGGATTATC
>NZ_DAWDDM010000209.1:0-3625 GCF_052354645.1 Catenibacterium sp. | reverse complement strand
GTTATAGTGTCAAATGTTGAGTAGATAAAATATATTACTGCCATCATGCGTTTTATCTGCAAAGAGTCCAATCAAATCACAAACTGCACCACCCTTATGGGTGGTGCATAATTTTTCTACTACTGATGTAATTATGCGCAAATAATCAACGGACTAAAGGATATATTCTATCTTGGAAATGATATTGCCTTTTATTAGAATCACTCCACTTACGATAGTGTTAATGCTTCATAATTGTGAATGGCAATTTAGGAGAAAGATGAATACTGATATCGTTGTATACAGAAACAAATCCATCAAGCATATTTCTAAAACAAACATCCAGATTATTAAAAATCACGAGATCGAATTATACCCCGTGATACATAATAATTAAAGCATAGGAACTCCTATTTATTTTAAATTGCCTTTATTAAATAGAGTTGCCCATTTCATAAGCTTGTTTATATATGTCTTGATCTTTTACTAGACCTGCATCCATGACATTTGTAGCATATAGTCTACCCTTTATTTCATATTCTTCTAGATGTTCTACAAAACCATCTAGATCTCCTAATGATCTTTCTACAATATCTTCACCTAATCCTGCAGAGATGATGTAATAAACATCCTTTTTACCTAAATGCTGCCAGATAGGATAAGTACGATCTATGAATATTTTCATTTGTGCAGTGATTCCATAGAAATATACTGGTGTTGCAAGTACTAATACATCTGCTTTTTGGTAAAGGTCTAATATGCCTGCCATATCATCCTTAAAAATACAAGTACCACCATTTCTCATACAGCCATCACATGCTCTACAAAAACCAATTTTTTGATCCATGATACGTATCATATCTACATGATGTCCTTTGTCTTCTGCACCCTTCTTGAATTGATTACATAGTAATTGTGAGTTTCCATTTCTTCTAGGTGAACTAGATATAATTAATATGTTTTTCATTGTTTGTCATTCCCTTCATTTCTCTTATTTTACTTATATTAATAACGTTTTCAATCTTCGTTCATATTGTGAAAATATATGAAAAAGCATATACTATCACTAGAAAGGAGTTGAACCTATGTATACAAATTTAACAATTAGTATGGACAGTGATTTAAAAGAAAAGGCAGATGTATTATTTAGTGAACTAGGTATGGATCTTAGTACCGCATTTAATCTTTTTGTGAAGGAATCATTGCGAGTGGGTGGTATTCCTTTTGAATTAACACCAAATAAAGAAACTATAGAAGCAATGAAAGAAGCAAAAAGAATTACTTATGATTCTTCTATTAAGGGTTAAGATAATTTAGATGAGTTGTTTGAGGAACTCAAAAGCTAGGCACCATACAGTAATGTATGGTGTTTTCGCATCAAAAAAACATCTCTTGAATTGAGATGTTCATACCTGCATTAAGAATAATACAATAATACTTATAACTATTACAACTACACCCATAATAATAAACATCATAGATGCAAAACTATTATAAATAGGTCTATCTACAAAACAGATTTTAGGATTATCTGGATTATAGTAAACAATCATTTTACTATTGATAGGCCATAGTTTTTCTGCCATCTGACGGACATTTACAATAGTCCCTGATTTGATATGCAAATATCCTTTTTCATCCTCATAATCGTTAGATTTGATTGGTAGTGGTATACCTGATGCTTTGATAGACTTAATTCCTTTATATTTCTTCTTTGTCTTATAAGTTATACCATCTACTATTTATTCCACTACTGGATACATACGTGATTCTCCCGGGAAACTATAAGCAACAACATAACGGAAGTCTACCATAAGCATCTGTTTGATCTTTTGTTTTGTACTCATATTAGAGAGTAATTGATCCACTCTGCTTGTGACATTAACTTGAGATGCATATTAAAAAAAGCATGATATACATGAGATAATATGAGTTACAGTATTTCAACATTTGAAAAATGACTGTATGACTGTAATATATATGAGATAGTAAAAATTATATTAAGGGAGATGGTTGTATGGAAGAAAGGAATAATTTTGCGAAGGGAAAGGTTTCTACACATATATTATCTATTGCAGGACCAATGATCGTAGCACAGTTGATTAATGTACTTTATAATGTGATAGATAGAATATATATAGGTCGTATTCCTCATACATCAACACTAGCTATGGGAGGACTAGGAATATGTCTTCCTATTATTTCTATAGTGATTGCATTTGCGAACTTGTTTGGTATGGGTGGTGCCCCACTTTGTTCAATAGCAAGAGGTAAAGGTAATAATAAGGAAGCAGAAGAGATTATGGGAAATGCGTTCTGTTTGTTAGTACTATTTGGGATAGGTTTAATGATTATTGGTTTTCTTTTTAAAGAGAGGATCTTATGGCTCTTTGGAGCAAGTACGCATACTTTTAAGTATGCGAATGATTATTTGACTATCTACTTATTAGGGACAGTGTTTGTGTTAATAGGATTAGGTATGAATAGTTTTATTAATAGTCAGGGATTTGCGAAGATAGGAATGATGACAGTACTGATTGGTGCTGTATTGAATATTATATTGGATCCAATATTTATATTTGTATTAAATATGAATGTAAAAGGTGCAGCACTTGCAACAGTACTGTCACAGTTTGTATCTGCTTTATGGACAATACACTTCTTAAGAAGTGATCAAACGATACTTAAGCTAAAGAAAGAGTGTATGTATTTAAACCTTTATTATGTAAAGCGTATATTCTCTTTAGGAACTGCAGGATTTATGATGGGTATTACGAATTCTATAGTATCTATTGTATGTAATTCTACTTTACAGATTTATGGTGGTGATCTCTATATTGCGATTATGACTATTATTAACTCTATTAGAGAAGTTGTACAATTACCTGCTCAGGGTTTTGGAAATGCCTCTCAGCCAGTATTAGGATATAATTATGGGGCTAAAGAATATAAACGTGTCTTATCAGCAATACGTTTTGTGACACTCTTATGTTTTGGAACAATGTTTATTATCTGGGTATTAATTACTGCTTTCCCACAATACTTTATTAAAATCTTTACTCATGATCCTCATATTACTAAACATGCAATTCTTTATATTAGATTATATTTTGCAGGATTCTTTATGCAGTCATTACAGATATGTGGTCAATCTGTAGCAGTAGGACTTGGTAAATCTAAACAGGCTATCTTCTTTTCTATCTTTAGAAAAGTGATTATAGTAGCCCCTTTAACTATTATTCTTCCACATTTTATTGGAATTGAAGGTGTGTTTATTTCAGAAGCAATTAGTAATTTTATGGGTGGATGTGCCTGTTATATTACAATGTGGTTAACTATTGGAAAGAACTTAAAAAAAGAGATTCCTTAGAAAAGAGATCTCTTTTTCTATTATTCTTATGTAATACTTGTAAATAATATAAATATAGTACTTTCTCTATTGCATCAAACTAACAGCAAGAATATCATTGTATATAAGATATATAGTAAGGGAAGGAAAAGAATATGAATAAGAAACAGATAATGAAAGCTGCAGGAGCAGTTGTAGTGATTGCAGTAGTAGGTGCTACTACTTATGCGTTAAGTGGCCCTAAACTAGAACTTAAGACTAATAAGGTAAATGTAGAATACGGAACTACATATACAC
>NZ_DAWDDM010000208.1:0-3634 GCF_052354645.1 Catenibacterium sp. | reverse complement strand
GTCTGCTTATTTTTCAGTGATTTCATCAATATTCTTGATTGTGTGAATGACTTAATATGTTTTGAATACAAGTGGGCCTGGAAGTTCTTCTTGCATATTAATATAGAAGCCTCTTAATACATCACGATATTTATCTAAGTCATATGTATAGAATAACATTGGACGTTTGAGGTTCGCAAAATCAAAGAATACACTTGAATAGTCAGTAATAAGAATATCACTCATCAAATAGATTTCAGTAATATCATCATACTTACTTAAATTAAACGCAAAACCATCTAAACCAGTTAAATCAAGTACATCCGCAATATAATAATGTGTTCTTAGGATAATGACATATTCATCACCTAATTCTTTTCTCATCTGTTCAAGATTCAATTTTAACTGGAACTTATAAGCACCATTGCCATAATATTCATCATCTCTCCATGTAGGAGCATAGAGAATAACTTTCTTGTCTAGTGGTATACCAACCTTTTTCTTTAATTCTTTCGCAATTTCTTCTTTATGAGGATCAGAGAGTAAGTCATTTCTAGGATAACCTGTATCTAACATCGTATCTCCTTCATCCTTATACATAAAGCAGCTCTTGAATATTTCACTAGAAAATGCATTAGGTGCAATGAGATAATCCCATTCCTGTTTCTGACGATAGAACTGAGCCTTATATGTAGGAGAAGCTGCAGTCACTTCTTCCTGGTCAAAGGCTAGACGTTTAAGTGGTGTGCCATGCCAAGTTTCTAGGAAGACCTGTCCTTCTCTTTTACGATACCATAATGGCTGTCTTGTATTAAATACGAAGTATTTACATACAGCCAGATAGTAAGCATATTTACGTGTCATACGTTTAACGACTGTTCCACCATATGGGAGTTTTGTCTTCGTGTCATTAAGTACCCAGACAAATTCATATTGTCCAGGGAAGTTCTTAGCCAAATATTCATAAATATATTTAGGTGAATCTGCATAACTTGCCCCACGGAATGTTTCAAACATAATAAGATTTTTCTGAATAGGTTCATTCTTATATTTATGTCTATATAAGTACTTATTCATTTCATTCTTATTCTTAAAGATTTTCTTGGCTTTAACACCAGCTAAGTGAGCTGCAATGATTTTTTGTGCTTTCTTTAAGTCATGATTCATACATGCTTTAGAAAGTCTGCGACGATAAAGAGATTTCTTTAATAGTTCTGGTTCAATGCGAGTTAGAACTTTGGCCATTGTATCAAAACGTGTTGTTCTCCATTTATCATCTTCACTTCTTCTGACCTTTTTAGCAAAGAAACTAGTAAAGTAGTTAGCCATCTTCGCATTAATATAATAATGAATAGATGGATAATCCTTAGAAATCTCTAAGCAATAGTTATGTGCTTCAATAAATTCATCAAAACGACCATCAGGATCCTTAATCTGGGATAAAGCAGGACGATTGATTGGGTCATTATGTTTACGTTTAACTAGAATAGCATCTTCCACAAAAGAAACATCATTTGTATATTTTAATAGTTCAACTACAAATGGTGCATCTGTATACCAGAAAAATTCTTCTTTAAAAGAAATATGATTCTCTTCAATAAGTGAACGTTTAATAAGAAGATTTAAGCATGATACATTTCTTAATGCATGTCTTGTACGAATAAGAAGATCAATCTTAAACTGTTCTGGTTCACTGTCATAAACATGTTCTTCTTGTTTTCTTTCCACTTTTTCAAGACGATCATGATCTTTATCCTTTAAGTTTCTTTCGATATTTGTTTCATCGCTCATTGTTTCATAAACCTTTTTCTTGAACCATGAAACCATTCTTTTACCAGCAACAACTTGATTATTAGATTTTTTTGCTTCTTCCATTAAAGCATTTAGACAGTTAGGCAATACATAGTCGTCACTATCTAAGAAATAAACATAATCTCCCTTAGCAAGATTAAGACCCATATTTCTCTTTTTACCTACTGTTGCTTCACCAGATTCAATAAGAGTAATAGGTAAATCATATTTGTGGATCTTATCCTTTACATCTTCAATAGCATCTACTACTAAAAGGACTTCATAATCAGTCAAATTCTGATCCTTGATGCTTTCTAAACAGTCATATAAATAATGTATATAACGATTAAATGGTATGATAATTGATAATTTCATAACTTTACTTCCTTTCTCTATTTAAAAAGGCAGGTTCCCCTGCCCTTTGTTTATCTAGTCTTAATAGCAGCAAAGAGCTTATCACCTAGTGTACGATGAGAATTAGGAATCACACGCTTTGCGAATTTCTCATCACGTACTTTCCTTTTCTCTTTTGCGGATAAATGATTGTAGTACTCTACATAGTCAGCATAATGATCACACACTTCATCAATATCACCATATTCACGAAGCATACCACCTTCAATCCACATAGCACTATCACAAAATGATCTTACCTGTCTTAAGTTATGTGAAATAAAGATAATTGTTTTACCTTGTTCTTTTAATTCAGTCATCTTATTCAGACATTTTTCAGCAAAACCTTTATCACCGACACTTAATGCTTCATCGACAATCATGATATCTGGATCAAGACAAAGGTTAATTGAGAAACCAAGTCTTGATTTCATACCTGATGAATATTTCTTTACAGGCTGGTAGAGGAAGTCACCAATTTCTGCGAAATTAATAACACCTTCTTTAATCTCTTCAATACGCTTTTTAGAAAGGCCTAATAAAGCACCCTTTAATTCAATATTCTCCAGTCCTGTCAACTGTGCATTTAATCCAGTATTAATAGCAATCAAAGCCTGTGTCCCATTTACAATGATTTCACCTTCATCAGGATCACAGATCCCTGCAAGAATAATGGACATAGTTGATTTACCAGAAGCATTTGTTCCTAGAATACCTACAACCTGTCCTTTCTTGATTTCAAAGTTTAAATCCTTGAGGGCATAAAACTTGACATCGCTTTTTTTCTCTTTAGATCTTAGTTCATATATTTTAGAAGCATGACGTGCTTCAATTGCGATATTTGAATCCATAATCCCTCCTAAATAAAGTCTACAAACTTAGATTTGAATTTATACATAATACAGCTTCCAAATATAAATAAGAAAACCGTAATAGCCCAGAAACAGAAAGCAGAATATTTATAATACATAATTCCACGATGATAGAAGAAACAGTCACGATAGCCCTGAACAATATAATAAATAGGGTTAGTTAACATGATTCTCTGCAGAATAGATGGAAGGTTCTTTACATTCCATAGGATTGGAGTCATGTATAATAATAAACGCATAATAGCAAGCACTAACTTTCTTGTATCACGTGCAAGCATATTGAGAACAGATGTTGTCATTGATAAAGAAATAGAGAAGACAACACCACAGAAACAATAATAAATAAGTCCTACCCAATGTAATGATGGATAATATCCAGCAAAACAGAATAGTATTGTCAATATACACATCAAGCAGAAGTGGTCAAATAGTTTAGATAATACCACTGTTGCTGGAAGGACACTGACTGGGAATTTCATCTTAGTAATAATATTTATTTTAGAGAAGATAGCATTACATCCTGCAGTAATACATGGAGAAATAAAGAACCATACAACCATACCTCCAAGCATCCACCAGATATATTCAATACCATCTAC
>NZ_DAWDDM010000207.1:0-3641 GCF_052354645.1 Catenibacterium sp. | reverse complement strand
TATGTAGATATTGAATATCTTGATGATACAAGAAGAATTGTTATTTATTATATTCCACTATCAGAAATTGTTTATGATTTCTTTGATAAATTAAAATCATGTACTCGTGGCTATGCTTCATTTGATTATGAATTACATGGTTATCGTGCAAGTAATTTAACAAAGATGGATATTCTTTTAAATGGGGAAGTAGTCGATGCATTATCTTCTATTGTTCATAAAGATTTTGCGTATGATCGAGGAAGAATTATCTGTGAGAAATTAAAGACTATTATTCCAAGACAGCAATTCGAGATTCCGGTTCAGGCAGCTATTCAGGGACGTGTTATTGCTCGTACTAATATTAAGGCAATTAGAAAGAATGTCCTTGCAAAGTGTTATGGTGGGGATATTTCACGTAAGAAGAAACTTCTTGAAAAACAGAAAGAAGGTAAAAAGCGTATGAAGGCTGTAGGAAGTGTAGAAATTCCACAAGAAGCATTCATGGCTATTTTATCTGTGGATGATGAATAGGCAGAGTTATTTCTGCCTTTCTTTGTTTTTTCACACATTTGATTTTCTCTAATTAATTGAAATGAAAAGAATATACATATATAATATGAGAGAAAAAAGGTGGGATTTGATTGTTTAGTAATAGACCGATAAAGTTTATTGGGCGAAAAGAAGCCCAGGAACAGGAACGTAATCAATTAGATAATGTAGTTGCACGTCGTTTCTATATTATTATTGGCGTCGTTATTGTGATAGCAAGCATTTTTGCATTAAGACTTTTTTATATGCAGGTCAATAAGTCTGACTTTTATTCAGCAAAGCTAGAACAATATAGTACAAATACATTTGAAGTCGATGCATTACGTGGTGATATAGTAGATAGAAACTATAATAAGCTTGTATATAATGAGAATGTAGTATGTGCAACTTATTATGCAGTCAAAGGAATTAAGGATGATGAAATTAAATCAATGGTTAATTTCTTGACTAAGAATTGTAATATTGATATTTCTAGCGTGACTGAGAGAGAAAAGAAAGACTATCTGATCATGAAGGATAAGAAGTTTGCAAAATCTCTTGTGTCAGACGCAGAGAAGAAGGCTCTTGCGACAAATGATGATGGAGATACTGAATATTATAATTTACAGCTTAAACGAATCACAAAGAGTGTATTAGAAAAGCACTTAAGTGATGATGATGTACGTTATTATAAGCTTTATTATACAATTAAGAATTGTAAGAATGGTTCTGCAGTACTTCTTGAAAATATCAGCTATCAGGAAGCAAGTGTTATTGGTGAAAACAATGACTTATTAAGAGGTATTCAGGTCACAAGTGATTGGAAACGTGCTTATACTGATGAGTCTACTTTAAAGAGTACACTAGGGAAGGTAACAACTAAGAAACAGGGGTTACCTGCTACATTAAAGGATGAGCTTCTTGCATTAGATTATAGTAACGACTCACGTGTAGGTACTTCAGGGCTTGAAAGACAGTATGAAGATATTTTAAGTGGTAATAAGTCAGTGATGACTTTAAAGTACGCAAGTGATGGAACACCAATCGTCAAAACAAAGAAACAGGGCAGCAGTGGTGAGAATATTCAATTAACGATTGACTGGGATATTCAGTCACAATTGACTCAGATGGTAGAGCAGTGTCTTTATAGTCATACAGCAGAAAGGTATCAGCAGCATATCTATTGTATAGTGATGGAACCTAAGACAGGTGATATTATTGCGTTAGTTGGTAAGGAATACAATAAGGAGAAGACACCTTATGAGATGAAGGATGCGACTTATCTTACTTATACAGGTGCTTATCGTATTGGTTCTACTATGAAGGGGGCTGTTATTTATGCTTGCTTCAAGAATAACATTATTAAAGCCAACCATTATGAAGCAGATACATCTGAAGGTTTAAAGATTGCTGGTACTAAAGCTAAGCATTCTTGGAATAAGAGTGGTTTTGGTAATATCAATGAAGTACAGGCGTTGGCTTATTCTTCTAATATTTATATGATGAAGATTATCATCAAGCTTGCTGGTGGTCATTATCAGTATGATAAACCAATTCATATTGATAAGAGTGCCTTTACTAAATTAAGAAATGCAGCAGGAGAATTAGGTTTAGGTGTTAAGACTGGTATTGATTTACCTTATGAAGCAGCGACTGGTCCTCGTGAAGAAGAAGATACTGCTGGTAAGCTTCTTGACTTCTCTATTGGTCAGTATGATACATATACACCATTACAGCTTGCTGTATATGCGTCTACTCTAGCAAATAAAGGCGTTAAAGTGCAGCCACATCTTTATAAGAGTTCTTATAAGACAGATACATCTGGCAATATTGTGACTCTTAATACACATAAGAAGCATATTATGGATGATGTCTCAGAAGGCAATGAAGATGCATTTAATCAGATTCAGGCTGGTATGAAGGCCGTAGTTACCTATGGTACTGCTGCAGGTTCTTTTGCTGGTTTCCAGTATGATGTTTCTGGTAAATCAGGTACTGCAGAAGACTATACGCATACAGGTAATGTCGACCATCCTAACCATTTGTTTATATCATATGGTCCTAGTAAGGATCCACAGGTTGTAGTAGCTGTTCTTGAAGAAAGATTAAAGGGTGCAAATGATGCGCCAAGTATTGCGAAAAAAGCATTTAGTCTCTATTTTGAAAAATATGGCTACAATAATTAAAAAAGAACTAGTAATTTATGAATTTATATGATAATATATTGAAGCAAACTTATTTGGAGGTGTAATATTCATGAGAGATAATATTATCTTAAAGTGTACAGAATGTGGTGAAGAAAACTATATCAACACAAAGAATAAAAAGAGTCATCCTGAAAGGGTTGAATTTAAAAAGTATTGTCCAAGATGTAACAAGAAAACTGTTCATAAGGAAAAGAAATAAGCCACAAGGCTTATTTTTTTTATACAGGGAGGAAATTGTATGATTAAAAGAATAGTAGTAGGTCCTATTCAAGAGAATTGTTATATTGTGAGTTCTGGTTTGAATTGTGTTATTATTGATCCTGGAGATGAACCAAAGCGTATTATGGAAGAAACAGCACAGTTAGATGTTAAAGGAATTCTTATTACACATGGCCATTATGATCATATTGGCGCAGTAAATGAATTAAGAGATTATTATCATACAAATGTCTATGCAACAGAAGATGCAAAAGATATGATGCTTGACTGGGATGAGAATCTATCAGTGATGCTTGGTGGAGAGAAGTATATTGTTGATGGTGTTAAAGTAATTAAAGATAGTATCACTTTAGGTGAAATGAAGTTTGAAATATATGAAACACCTGGACATGCAAAGGGAAGCTGTCTCTATTACTATGAAAATGAAAATGCATTATTTACAGGTGATACACTATTTAAAGGTGGCTGTGGAAGAGTTGATTTTCCTACAGGAGATAAGTTCTCTTTATTAAAATCTTTATCTCGTATAAAGAATCTTGAGTTAGATGCAGATGTATATCCTGGCCATGGACCAGAGTCAACTCTCTCTTTTGAAAAGAAAAATAACCCATTTTTGTCTTTTTAAGGTAAAAACGGTGTTGTTTAAAGTGAAATATAAAGAATATAAATATTTAGGTATATAATGTTTTTGAAGTGGATTAAAAC
>NZ_DAWDDM010000206.1:0-3645 GCF_052354645.1 Catenibacterium sp. | reverse complement strand
TTTGGCATCTTTAAATGCTCATCTAATATTCGAGAATCCCCAGTTATCCAAATTGTACCATCCAAAGTATCAATCCAGTAACCACAATAATCTTCTTTGCTCCACTTACGATATTGATATTTTTTTGATTCATTTTGCCAATTATGCCAAACAGGAGTGAGTGTAACCTTAACATCATTTACTAAAAAACTGTCATTGATATCATGGCCTATTCCTGGTATACCTTCTTCTTTCATGACTTTAGCTACATATTGGGGTGCATGATAAGATTGACATACTTCTAATACATCTTTGCAAGTTGGACGACTATAATGATCATTATCAATATGAGTAATGAGTAATGCATCTAGTGAAGGAATATCTTTAGTTAAGATTGGCATTTCTATTAATAAAGGCATATCAAAGCCCTCAAGTAATGGATCAATCATAATATTTGTACCTCTGCTATTAATCATCATACTCGCATTACCCATCCATCTTATTTCAGTATGGTCTATTTTTTCAAATGCTTCACTCTTAAAAAACTGTGTCTTATCAGGCATTGCCTGCCCTTGTTTACTCTTTAAAATATTCATTATTTTCTCTCCTTTGTTTTCATCTTTGATACTATAATCCTAAACCTTAGACTATAGTCTAAGTCAAGGAGAAAAAATAATAAAAAAATAATTTTATATTATAAGAATATAGGTTTCAATATGAACGCACTAAAGGGCAGTCATTTCTGACTGCCCTTTACAAGTGGAATCCCCAAATAATTTAAAGCGAGTTTTCTATTGATTCCCTTCAAAAATCAAAGGTTCTTTTCAATTACAGAATTTAATAGTTTATTCTACACCAACAATAAATGAGTAAACTGGCTGTTTACCAACATGAACTTCACATTCTACATCTTCATAGTTTTCTTCAATGAAGCTTCTAGCTGCTTCCTGTTCTTCTTCTGTTACGTCTTCACCACAAATAAGTGTAACGATTTCAGAATCTTCATCTACAAGATTGCTTAAAACATTCTTTAATGCTTCTAGCTTATCTGGTACACAAGCCACAATTTTCTTTTCACATAAAGCCATATAGTTATTTGCTTTAATTTCTAATCCATCAATTGAAGTATCCTTGATTGCGAAAGTCACCTGACCAGTCTTTACATTCGCAATAGCTTCCTTCATTTCATCCACATTTTCATCCAATGTTGCTTCTGGATTATACATGATGGCAGCTGATAATCCCTGAGGAATAGTCTTTGTAGGTAATACAACAACGTCTACTTCTCCTTCTAATACTGTAGCAGCCTGCTGCGCAGTCATGACGATATTAGAGTTATTTGGAAGAATGATAACATGTTTTGCATTCACACCCTTGATTGCTTTAACGATATCTTCAGTTGCTGGGTTCATTGTCTGACCACCAGATACAACATGATCACAATTTAATTCAAGGAACATATCCTTAATACCATCACCTGCAGCCACAGAAATAAGAGCCATTTCCTTAGCAGGAGCCATTGGGATATCTTCTTCTTTTTCTTCTTCAGATACTTCAGTATTCACTACAGTTACCTTAGTGAATTCACCAAAACGAAGACCTGTATTTAATGCATTACCAGGCTTTAATGTATCTACATTACCAATAACCTTGTTATCTTTCTGTGCTACATCTACGTTCTTACCTGGTAAATTCTTTAATTCATTGATGAAACCGTCTAAGTTGAATGCATTCATCTTTCTGTCATCAATCTTTAATGTGAACTGTACACGATAGCCATAAGGCTTTTCTTCTTCCTGTACAATTTCCACATCACTTGCAGCACCAACATTATCTACTTTTTCAATCACTTCACCAGCAAGAGCAGCCATGAAACCAGTTAATACTAATAATAAACCAGCTCCTCCTGAGTCAACTACACCTACTTCTTTTAATACTGGAAGAAGTTCAGGTGTATTATCTAAAGACTTTTCAGCACTCTTTACAAAGTAAGAGAACCAGTCTTCAATTTCCATATCTGGCTGTACATACTTAGCAGCTGCATCAGCAGATTCTCTGATAACTGTTAAGATTGTTCCTTCTACTGGACGCATAACTGCTTTATAAGCCACTTTAGCACCAGAAGAGAATGCATCAGATAATTCTGCAACATTGGCAGTTTCTTTTCCCTTAAGTGATTTAGCTACACCTCTAAAGATCTGAGAAAGAATAACACCAGAGTTACCTCTTGCTCCCATTAATAAGCCCTTAGAAAGAGTTTTAGCGATATCACCAATAGGTGTATCATCAGCAAGCTTTTCAACCTGTTCAGCCCCAGAATTGAATGTAAGAGACATATTAGTACCTGTATCTCCATCCGGTACTGGGAAGACGTTTAAAGCATCTACCTCAGGATGATTATTATGTAATACGATGGCCCCGCTTAAGACCATCTGTTTAAACATTTTACCGTTAATTTCCTTCATGCTTCATCCTCCTAGTCCATTACACGGATGCTCTGAACATAAACATTCACAGCTTCAACATCAATATCTAGAGTCTTTTCTAGTACATATTTAACTTTCTTCTGTACTTCATATACGATTTCAGAAATCTTCACACCGTAACCTACAATAATATAAAGATTAATAATAGAACCAGTCTGACCTTCTTCAACAACAATTCCTTTAGAATAATTATCTTTACCTAGAAGATCATAAAAACCATCCATCATCTTCTGGCTAGCCATACCTACAACACCATAACATTCTGTTGCAGCTCCAACACAAATAGTAGCAATAACGTCAGTTGTAATATCTATATTTCCAAGATCAGTTGTTTTTTTAATCATATTGATTCCTCCATTTTTATTCTTTTTTCATAATAGTAATTATATATCATATACACAAACATTACAAACAATTAGGATTATAGCAAACAATAAAGATTTTTCAATCCTTATTTTGTCCATATATTCAACTTTTTTTACATTTTGTACAGATTAATAAAAAAAATGATTGATTTTTGATGAGGTAGATGGTAAGATACACGAGTATGTGAAACAAGTAAAAGGATGGTGAATTCAATGTCTAGAAAATGTCAGCTTAGCGGTAAAGGACCTATGTCTGGTAACAACCGTTCTCATGCATTAAACGCTACAAGAAGAAAGTGGAATGTTAACTTACAGAAAGCTACTGTCATCATCGATGGTAAGCCTACAAAGGTAAGAGTTTCTGCAAGACAGTTAAGAACTTTAAGAAAGAGCGCTTAATCGATATAATAATAGAGGCTGGTAACAGCCTCTTTTATTTTACTATGTCTAACACTTCTATAAGTTTGTCTATTTCGTATGTGACAGCTTGAGAAGTGTTTTTTTGATGTTCTGGATTAAAGTAGCATGTATCTATTCCTGCATTCTCTCCACCCTTTATATCGCTTGTAAGTGAGTCTCCAATAATAATTGTAGTATCAGGATCATAGTGGGTTTTTTCTTTAATATAATTAAAGTAAGTGAGATCAGGTTTTTCGTATCCTACATCTTCTGAGATGAATATATCATCAAATAAATCATAAAGCCCTGTACCCTTTAATTTGCCTAACTGAGCGACTTTTGTGCCGTATGATGCTGCATACTGCTTGCAATGTGGTTTATCCGCCAAAATGACATCTAAGGCGAATTAATTCAAA
>NZ_DAWDDM010000205.1:0-3648 GCF_052354645.1 Catenibacterium sp. | reverse complement strand
TTTTTTTTTCAAGCTGAAGACTTCATAAGAGATGTCTTATGGTCTCGTGGGATCTGATATGTGAATAAGATACAGGTCTAATTTTGATAAAATGGAAACTCAAGGAGGCAAACATGATAGAAGAACTTATTGAAGAAGGCCAGTATCAAGTCGCATTAAGTCGTTTGACAGATATGGATGACGAGATGACTAGATATTATCGTCTTGTATGCTTGAATGCATTAGAAGATTATCAAAGATGTATGCAGGAAGGGGCCGTTGCGAAAATGCAGGCCAATAACACTTATTATGAAGTGACTGCTTTATATTTAAATGCTTTAAAAGAACTTGAAGAATATGAACAGGCAATTAATATTCTTATTGAAGAATTATCCATGCCTTATATCCCTCAGCAGTATGAAAACTTGTTCAATGCAGTTTATGATGAAATTATTCTTATGAAACAGGAAAAGAATTACCAGCTAGAAAACAAGAGTACCATTATGTCTGCACAGGAAATTGGTCGTCTGCTTGATAGAGATAAAGTGAATGATGATTTAATTTATATGGCACTTGATCAATTACAGCAGTTAAACATCCGTATGATCATGCCTGAAGTAGCAAGATTTTTAAAAAATCCTCATAAGTCATCTTTTGCGAAGACACTTATTATGGAAATCTTGATTGATCAACAGGTAGATGAAGAGTTCACTGTAGTGAAAGGTGATGAAACATATTACTTTAATGGCTCTTATAGTCCTTTAGTATTAGAAAGAGAATGTTATACATTGATTGGTAAATCTCTTTCAAGAGTATTAGAAGATGATAATCCTACGCTTCTCTCACAATGTCTCGATTATCTGGAATATTATCTTTATACTATTTATCCTAAGGATATTATGCCAGAAGACTGTGATCTAGTAGCAGCAACACTACACTATTACGTTGCAACATTACAGAATATGCCAGTCGATCCATCTGATATAGAAATTGACTACAATTGCGATTTATCAGATGTAGAAAAAGAAATATTAGCACTCAAACAATTAGAGTGTTAAATTGTTGCATTGCATGAATCTTTCATGTATAATAGCAATTGCAAATAGTAAAGGAGATTAAGAAATGAATACAGAAGTTAAAAAACTTGAGAAATCAATGGTTGAAATCAAAGCCGTTTTCGATACAGAAGAATGGGCAGCAGCTCAGGAAAAGGCTTTAAATAAGTTAGCTGGTTCAGTTAAGTTAGATGGTTTCAGAAAGGGACATGCTCCAAAGAATTTAATCAAAGGTAAGATTGGTGCTAAGGCATTAAGAGAACAGGCTGTTGAAGAAATCTTAAGCGAAAACTATGCTAAAATCTTCGTTGACAACAATGTAACTCCAGTTGCTCAGCCAACTGCAAACATTGTTAAGTCTACTGAAACTGAATTAGAAGTAACTTTCACTTGTCCAGTTAAACCTGAATTCGAATTAGGTGAATACAAAGGATTAGAAGTAAAGAAGGCTCAGGTAAGAGTAACTAAGAAAGATGTTGAAGAAAGATTAAATGACTACCAGAAGCAGTTCGCTGAATTAGTAGTTAAAGAAGAAGGAACAGTTGAAGAAGGCGATACAGCTGTTATCGATTATGAAGGTTTCAAAGATGGTGTTGCTTTTGAAGGCGGAAAAGCAGAAAACTATTCACTTGAAATCGGTTCTCACTCATTCATCCCTGGATTTGAAGAAGGTCTAGTTGGTATGGCTGCTGGTGAAGAAAAAGAAATCAACTTAACTTTCCCTAAAGAATATCATGCAGCTGATTTAGCAGGTGCTGAAGTAGTATTCAAGGTTAAAGTTCATGAAATCAAAGCTAAGGTTTTACCTGAAATTGATGATGAATTAGCTAAAGATGTTAACATCGAAGGTGTTGAAACATTAGAACAGTTACAGGAAAAGATTAAAGATCAGATTAGAACTATGAAGAAGGCTGAAGCTGAAAACAAGTTCAATGAAGAAGTAATCAAAGCTGTTGTTGCTAACAATACAATTGATGTACCAGATGCAATGGTTGATAGCGAAGTTATGAACATTATTAACGAAATCAACCAGAACTTATCTCAGCAGGGATTAAACATTGAATTATACACTAAGATGACTGGTAAGACAATGGATGATATCAAAGCTGACGTAAGAGATCAGGCTGAAGAAAGAGTTAAGTTAAACTTAATCCTTGATGAAATCGTTAAGGCAGAAAACATTGAAGTGACTGATGCAGAAATGGAAGATGAAATGAAAGAAATCGCTACATACTACAACATGCCACTTGAAGAAGTTAAGAAGGTTCTTGGTGGTCAGGAATATGTAGTAAAGAGTGATTTAACTCACAGAAAGGCTCTTCAGTTAATTAAAGATAATGTGAAATAAGACGCCTACGCGTCTTATTTTTTCTAAGAAAGGAGAAATAGGTTATGGAAAATTTAAATGTAACAGTTGATCTTCCTGTTATTTGTACGCGTGGTATGCTTGTATTTCCAGGACATGAATTGTCTTTGGATGTAGGACGCACATTTTCCTTAAATGCAATGGATTTAGCTGTAAGTCAGCATGATTCTAATATTGTATTAGTCTCACAGATCCATCCTTTAGAAGAAGAAATCAATTTTGACATGGTATATCACCATGCCACACTTTGTAAGATTACAAAACGTATTAAGAAAGATAATCATGGAACAATTAAACTTACTGTAGTAGGTGAAAAGCGTGTTGAATTAGAATCACTTTATACTGAAGGTGAATGCTATTATGCAAAGGTGCGCTATTTAGAAGATATTCATGGTGATCCTAATGAAGAAACTGCGCTAGTACGTAAGTTGACTGAACAGATGCAGTCAATGAATGGGGCTAGTCAGTTGTTACCTAGAGAATTAATTTCAAATATTACTCATGGTTTATCAGCAAGTGAACTTGCTGATACTATTGGTCATTATATTAATTCTGATTTAGTAGAAAGAGAAAAGATTTTGGCTGAACCAGATATTAATAAACGTCTTTTGTTAGTTCTTGCATCTATGCAGAAGGAAAAGGCTATTAATGAAATTGAAAATTCTATTAATAATCGTGTTAAGAAGAGTATTGATGAAAACCAGAAAGAATTCTATTTAAGAGAAAAGCTTAAGGCAATTAAAGAAGAATTAGGTGATGCACCTAATGGTGAGGATGAAGTTGAAAGATTCCGTTCTATGATTAAGGATAATCCTTATCCACAGAATGTAAAAGACAAGTTAACTGAAGAGTTAGCACGTTATGAAATGATGCCTTCTACTTCACCAGAAGCTAATGTCGTACGTACTTATCTTGACTGGATGACTAAGCTTCCTTGGTTTGAAATGACTGAAGATAATCAGGATATTACTAAGGTAGAAAAAATTCTTGATGAAGACCATTTCGGTTTAAAGAAACCTAAAGAAAGAATTGTAGAACAGCTTGCTGTTAAACAGATGACTCAGTCTTTAAAGGCACCTATTATTTGTTTAGTAGGTCCACCAGGTGTTGGTAAGACTTCTATTTCTAAGTCTATTGCACGTGCTTTAGATCGTAAGTTTGTTAAAATTTCTCTAGGTGGTGTGACTGATGAATCAGAAATCAGAGGTCATCGTAGAACTTATTTAGGGTCTATGCCAGGTCGTATTA
>NZ_DAWDDM010000204.1:0-3650 GCF_052354645.1 Catenibacterium sp. | reverse complement strand
GCTATTTCGGGAATTTACGACTATGAAGTGTACTTGAACTTGTGAGTAGATATGATTTCGGTCAATCAAAAGCATACACGATGACATAGTAAGTAATGTTCGTGAGAACTTACATTATCTCGATGTGAGTATATTTAATCACATTTAGAGTGGCAGTCTTGTAACTTACATTAAAATAGATTAAAATACATATAAAAGGGGAATCACTATGAAAGATACGACGAAATCAATTATCTATGGGGCAACTCCTATAGCACTTTATATCATACAAACTTCATCAACAGAATATGTACAGAAGTTCCAGCATGCACTCACATTACTTACACAGGATCAGAATTATTCTACTGCCATTTCTTTTTCCATTATCTCAAATATTTTAATTGCGATATGTTTTATTCTTATGTTTGTGATGGCAACCAAGAATAATGTCACTAAGATCATCAGTGCTGTTTATGCTGTAGTAGGTCTATTCCTTCTCTTTGACCAATATACTGCCACTATTCAGAATCATCTTTATACAAATGTGATTACACAATTCACATATAATAATATTTCTTTGATTGTGATAACGACAGTAATTATGATTTATAATCTCTATAACCTTCTAAAAAATTAGAAATCAGTGATGATTTCTATTTTTTTATAGCCCATAGCCTTTAAATTTATTGATATAAATTATATAATTATTATATATGGTGAAAATTATACTAAGCAACTAGGAATTAATGCATCTTGGTAATGCTGATTCTATTGATGCTAGGGAGGAAATCTAATGGAAAACGTTATGAACAATACATCAAAGGTATTTGAATCGCACATAAGAATTCAAATGATTGCCAGTTTAAGTGTTGAAGATCTCACTTATAAACAGATGAAAGAGATTCTAGGTTGTACAGACGGGAATATGACAACACATACTAAAAAGCTAATTCAAGAAGGATTTATGGAAGTGAGAAAGGAATTTGTAAATAATAGACCACAGACAACTTATCATTTGACTGATGAAGGTAGAACACAGTTTGAAGAGTATGTGGCTTTATTGAATAAATTAGTAGAAAAGGGAAAAAACGCACAAAAAGTCTGATTTTTATCAGTTTTTCTTTTGGATAGTGTATAATAAAGTTGTAGTAATAAATAGTAAAGATAGTCATATAGTTCATGATTATATTAACAGGAGGAAATTATGAAAAAGACCCTATCGTTTAAATTATGCATTATTGTATTCTACTTACTTGTATTTATCGCATTTATAATAGAGAAAAGACCTATTCTAAGTAATAGTACACCTTATTTCTCTAGAATAGCCAATGTGACTAATCTTGTTCCGTTCTACTATAATCCTAATTCAAATTATCAGGCGTTACAAATGAATATTATCATGAAGGTATTCTTAGTGATGCCAATCGCACTATATTATGTGATCAAGAAGGATTGTACGTTAGGACAGTTAATCACATTTATTTTAGGTGCTAGCTTTATTTTCGAAGTAGCTAAATTACTTTCATTAAGAGGCTTTTTTGATATTACTGATTTCTTCTATTATATGGCAGGTGCTGCCCTCGCTTACTATATCTATAGAAGTATCAAGTTCTTTACAAAGAAATAAATAACTTAACATCATGAACTAAAAAAGAGGAAAATCAATCGATTTTCCTCTTTGTGATTATTTTTCATCTTGATCTGGAATAATAAGTGAAACTGCATGTCTTAAACATTCAACATGAACAGGGAAGCTCTGTCCCTTTTCACCATCAATATCATAGACAATATCCTCATCACAACTGATTGTGATATCCTTTGCCTGGACATAACGAATCATTGGATTTTGAGGATGAAGATTACGCTTATAATCCATAAAGACATTAAGTAGTTCAGCTACATTCCCTTTTTTAATAATAATAAGATCTAACTTACCATCACTTGTAGAAGCATAAGGAGTGACTCCTGGGAATCCTCCTACATGAGAACTATTTGTAATCATGAATAAGGCAGCATCTTCTTCAAACTCTATTTCATCTGCTTTTATTTTAAGATGAAGTGATAAGCCTAACTGTTCAGGTAACATCTTCAATCCATTGATATAGTAGGCAAGAGGACCAAATTTCTTCTTTTCCTCTTTAGTGACAAGAAATCCAATATCACTAAACATACCACCACTTAATACATTCGCAAAACAATGATCATCTACATAACCTGCATCAATCTTCTTTGTTTTAAAACGAGCAATCATATCACGGAATGCTTCTGGTGTATTAGGAAGATTAAGGTAAGTCGCAAAGTCATTGACAGTACCTGCAGCTAGTATCGCAAGAGGAATCTTAGATTCACTCTTAATAAGTCCTGTTATGATTTCATTAATAGTACCATCCCCACCTACTGCCACAATAAAGTCATATTCGTTTTTAGTCAGTCTTGCAGCACGTTCTAATCCATCATTCTTTCCTCTAGTAAAGTAAGTATCAATCGTATTCACGTTAGTATGAAGAATTAATTGACCAATAAACTGATCAATAGATTTCTGGAATGCATGTGTACCGCTAGAAGGATTAATAATAAACAAACACTTCATATATTATGCCTCCTTAATCAATTCAAGAAGTAACTTAACACCCTTTTTCATAGAATTAATACTACAGAATTCATAAGGACCATGGTAGTTATATCCACCAGTACCTAAGTTAGGACAAGGAAGTCCCATAAAGCTTAAATTAGCCCCATCAGTGCCACCTCTAATAGGAGATGCAATAGGCTCAAGTCCTATATTAATCATGGCCTGTTTTACCTTATATACAATATCAGGTGTCTTATTGATAACTTCAATCATATTCTTATACTGTAAGGTAAAGTCAATATCAATATAATGCCCATGATTGACCTGATTTAAATAAGAAGCAGCAAGCTGCATTGTATGAATCATATCATGCATATTATCCATGTCATGATCTCTTAGAATATAAGTCATCTTAGTTGTAGAAACATCACCTTCCATATGATGAAGATGATAGAAGCCTTCTTTATGTTCTGTTGCTTCAGGACGCTTATTATCACCAAGCATTGTATCAAACTGACGACCTAAAGTAAGAGCATTGACCATCTTACCTTTAGAATCACCTGGATGATAACTCTTACCAGTAATAGTGACATCAGCCTTATAGGCATTGAAGTTTTCAAAACTGAATTCATCAATTCTACCACCATCTACTGTATAAGCATAATCAGCACCAAATTTCTTGACATCAAAGTTTTCAGTACCTCTACCTACTTCTTCATCAGGAGTAAACGCAATACAGATATCTCCATGCTTAAAATCTCTATTCTGGCAGATATACTCTACCATACTCATAATAATAGCTACACCTGCTTTATCATCTGCACCAAGAAGTGTAGTTCCATCAGTTGTAATTAAATCATCACCCACTAGACCCTTTAATTCAGGATTTGTTTCTGGATCTAAATACATCTTCTTTTCTTCATTAAGAATAATACGTCCTCCTGGATAAGAACGGATAATACGTGGATGAATATCATGTCCACTTGCATCTGGAGATTTATACATATGGGCAATAAATGCAATTGCCTTCATAGGCTCATCAGAATTTCTATAAATCTTTCCGTATACAATTCCCTGATCTGTTCTTTCTACTTCATCT
>NZ_DAWDDM010000203.1:0-3670 GCF_052354645.1 Catenibacterium sp. | reverse complement strand
TAGTGTTTTCAAGGGCTTGAGAGGTATCTGATAATAAAATACAACAATTATTAAATTACTTGGAATAGATGAAATCTCAATTCAAGTTTTCTTTGTTTCTATATTCCTATAATGCTATAATGGGTGAAAGGTTAACGAGGAGGTTAAGATATGTTAGATGCATTTGCGAATAACTGGACAATACTTGTTGTTTCCTTCTTTATTTATAGTTTCTGTGGGTGGATCTGGGAATCACTTATCTGCCCTATTGCTACAGGTCATAAGATACATAACAGCGGTTTCTTAACTGGACCTTGCATTCCTATTTATGGATCAGGTGCGATTGTTGTATGTGCTTTGTTTCCTATTTCTAAAGATTGGTCTCTCATCTTTATAGAAGGAGCGATTGTCGCCTGCTTTATTGAATATCTCACATCTTATTTCATGGAAAAGATGTTCCATGCAAGATGGTGGGATTATTCTCAAATGAGATTTAATTTAAATGGTCGTATCTGTTTAGAAGGTTTCTTTATTTTTGGTTTCTTTTCTGTCACTGCCGTAAAAAATGTGCAACCACATCTAACTCATATGCTTATTCAATATGATTATATTCCAATGGTTATTGCTTCTACTGTGTGTATCACATTATTCACAAGCGACTTAATTACTACATTTGTAGAAGCCACTCATCTTGCGAAAAAACTTGAGACAGTCTCTCAGGATCTTAAGAAGTTTGCAGATGAACTAGAACTAGATATTCATAATGAAATTACAACAGATGATATCTTTAAGATTGCACGTCAATTAAAGGATAGTCACCGTGAACATCTTATTAAGAAATATTCACATCGTCGTTTAGTCAAGGCATTCCCTGATATCTTAAACAAATATCACACAAAAACTCAGAAATAACGCATCTGAGTTTTTTTCTTTTGTGTAAACGTTTATAATAAACAAGAGGAGGTATGACCATGGAAAAGAATGCATTATTTAAACTCAGTTATGGTTTGTATGTATTAGGTGTAAATGATGGTAATAAGCCTAATGGCTGTATTATTAATACAGCTGTTCAGCTCACAAGTAATCCTTATCGTATTGCAGTGACTGTGAATAAGGCGAATTACACTCATGATGTATTGATGAAGTCAAAGAATATGACTTTATCTGTGCTTGATATCACATGCCCTTTTGATATCTTTAAACGATTTGGTTTCCAAAGTGGTAAAGAGGTTAATAAGTTTGATGGTTTTGATATGTATGATTTGAAAGACTCATTACCTTACTTAACACAATATGCAAATGCATATATGAAAGGTCATGTTATAGAAACATTGGATGAGTTAACACATACGATGTTTATTGTAGAACTTGATGATGCTGTTATCTTAAATGATCATGATTCTATGACATATGACTATTATTTCAAGAATGTAAAACCAAAACCAGAAAAGAAGAAAAAAGGATGGGTATGTAAGATTTGCGGATGGGTCTATGAAGGTGATGAATTACCTGAGGATTTAATCTGTCCTATCTGTAAACATCCAGCATCTGATTTTGAGCCACTTTAAGTAGGAGGAAATAGAATGTTTAATGTAAGACAAATAAGTGATGATTTTTATTATGTAGGAGGCAATGATAGACGTTTAGAACTATTTGAAAATGCTTATCCTATTCCTGATGGTGTAAGTTATAATTCTTATTTATTAGTAGATGATAAGACTGTCTTATTAGATACTGCAGATGCAGCGATTGGTCATCAGTTCTTAGAAAATGTAGAACATGTACTAGATGGTAGAACACTTGATTATGTAGTAGTCAATCATATGGAGCCTGATCATTGTGCAACACTTTGTGATATTGTAGTACGTTATCCTGATGTAAAGATTGTGGGTAATACTATGACATTCCGAATGATGAAGCAGTTCTTTGATTTTGATGTAGATAGCCATGCTATAGTCGTCAAAGATGGTGATACTTTAGAAACTGGACATCATGTATTAAACTTCGTTACTACACCAATGGTTCATTGGCCTGAAGTTATGATGACTTATGATTCTACAACAGGTATCTTATTTAGTGCAGATGCATTTGGTACTTTTGGTGCACTTCATGGCAATCTATTTACAAGTGAAATGGATCTAGATGAATCATTCTGGGATGAAGCAAGACGTTATTATACAAATATTGTTGGTAAATATGGAGTACAGGTGACTAATGCCTTAAAGAAAGCCTCTACTCTTGATATTTCAATGCTTTGTCCACTGCATGGACCTATCTGGGATGAAGATATTAACTTAATGGTAGAACATACTGCTTCTTGGGCTGCTTATAAACCAGAAGTCAAGGGTGTTATGATTGCTTATGGTTCTATTTATGGTGGGACTGCCAATGCAGCTGAGATTCTTGCAAGTAAGTTAAGTGAAAAAGGTATTCACAACATTAAAGTATATGATGTATCTAAAACTGATCCATCTTATATCTTATCTGAAAGTTTCAAATATTCTCATCTAGTATTCGCAAGTGCATCTTATAATGCGGGTTTATTCACACCTATGCAGAACTTATTGATAGAAATCAAAGAACATCTTTTGCAGAATCGTACATGTGTTTTAATTGAAAATGGTACATGGGCACCAAGTGCTAAAAAGACTATGAAAGCTATTCTTGAACCATTATCTTGGAATTATATCGGTGAAGAGCTCACTATTAAATCACGTATGAAAAATGCAGATTTTGAAAAAATTGAAGCTCTTGCTGATGTGATTGTAGAAGAGATGAATAAAGAACATCAAGTAAAGGAAGAAGCTCCTGTGCGTAAATGGCGCTGTAAGATCTGTGGTTATGAATATAGCGGAGAAGAACTTCCTGAAAACTTTATTTGTCCACTATGTAAACATCCTGCTTCAGATTTTGAAGAAATAACTGAATAATACATACAGCCAAGTCGAAGAAACATTTGTTTCTTCGACTTTTCTATTGACAACATATAAACATATTCATATAATTAAATATGTAAAAACGTTTATATGAGGAGGAGCCATGGAAAAGAGAAATGAATTCTTAAATGCGAATGAAGATGTTGTTTCAAAGGTTTTAGAGAATCAGCCTGATGATGAATATCTTTATGATTTAGCAGATTTATTTAAGACATTTGGTGATTCTACAAGAATCAAGATCCTCTATGCTTTATTTGAAGGTGAACTATGTGTTGGTGATTTAGCTACTATATTACAGCTTTCTCAGCCAGCCATTAGTCATCAGCTTAAAGTATTAAAGGATGCTAAACTAGTAAAGTTTAGAAGAGAAGGAAAGGTTATCTTCTATTCATTAGATGATGATCATGTAAGAAGTATTTTATCTATTGGTATGAATCATATTGAAGAGTAAAGGAGAAAATAATATGAAAAAGACTTATAAGGTAGATGTAGATTGCGCAAATTGTGCAAATAAGATGGAAGAAGCAGTAAAGAATACTGAATGTGTTAAGGATGCCACTTTAAGTTTTATGACTTTAAAATTAAAGGTTGAGTTTGAGGATGGTGTAGATCCTCAGGCAGTTATAGAAAAAGCAAGAGAAAATTGTAAAATTGTTGAGGATGATTGAGAAATCTTCCTTTAATAAGGAGTGATAGAAATGACAAAGAAGCAATAGTATGTTTTAAATATAATTATTATTGCGATTGTCTTATTG
>NZ_DAWDDM010000202.1:0-3676 GCF_052354645.1 Catenibacterium sp. | reverse complement strand
CTGTAGTGACTTCGTTTTGTTTCTTATAATCCTGTACATCTACATCCAAATGACAGCAAGCACAGTCTGAGACAGTAATACCTTTACCGCCTTCATTCCATCCACCTTCATACTGATTGGCAGCAACAGCACCGCCCCATAAAAAACCTTCTGGAAATTGTTTCATATCATTTGTCCTCTTCTTTCATATTTATTATACATAGAATATAAATTAAACATTGATATTTCCTAGAAATGAAAAAAAGAACAGTTTCCTGTTCTTTAAATATCTTCTATTACACCCATGATTTCTAGAATACGATTTAGGTCTTCTGTATCAGAATATTTAAGGGTAATTGTTTTTTCTTCAACCTTTACTTTCGTGCGGAACTTCTTTCTTAGTAAATCTTCCGCATATGTATAAGTTGTATTCTTTTCTTTTTTAGGCGCATTTTTACGTTTCTGAGCAAGTTTATAGCCTCTGACTATATCTTCTACTTGACGTACAGAAAGTTTCTCTTTAATGGCACGATTGGCGATTTTAAGAGCTGTTTCATCATCTAAACCTACCAATGGTCTAACATGTCCCATAGAAAGAATACCTTCTAGAATATACTGCTGGAGCTTTTCATTAATATTAAGAAGTCTTAAAGTATTAGTCACATGAGTTCTTGATTTCCCAATACGTCCAGCTAGTTCTTCCTGAGTTAGATTCATCTTATCCATCATGGCTTTATAAGCCTGTGCTTCTTCTATCGCATTTAAGTCTTCTCTCTGAATGTTTTCAAGAAGCGCAATTTCCATCATCTGATCATCAGTGAAGTCTACAATGATTGCAGGTACTTCTTTCAACCCTGCAATATTAGCTCCTCTAAATCTTCTTTCACCAGCTACAATATCATAACCATGAATAGACTTCTTTAATAGAATTGGCTGTAGGATACCATGTTCCTTAATAGACTGAGCCAATTCATTCAACTTATCCTGATCAAAATGTTTTCTAGGCTGATAAGGATTAGGTCTGATTAAATCAATAGAAACTTTTTCTTGAGTGAATTCATTAGAATTACTTTCAATCGCAGAAATCATTGATTGAAGATCTCCGCCTGTAGATGTTGTATCAAAGATTGCATCTAATCCTTTACTTAAACGTTTTTTCTTATCTGCCATTTCTGCTCACCACCTCTTTCGCAAGTCGTGCGTAAGACTTCGCACCTTCACTACGTGAATCATAATCAAATATTGAAAGACCTGCAGAAGGTGCTTCTGATAACTTTACATTTCTAGGAATGACTGTTTTATAAACCTTATCCTTAAAGTATTTACGTACTTCCTGTGTCACTTCTACACCTAAATTAGTACGTGAATCAAGCATAGTCAATAATACACCTTCAATTGTGAGATTACGGTTAAATACTGACTGTGTTAATAAAATAGTATTTAATAACTGTGTTAAACCTTCTAGTGCATAATATTCACACTGTACTGGTATTAAGACACTATCTGCAGCTGTAAGAGCGTTTGTGTTTAACAAACCTAAAGCTGGTGGACAATCAATAATAATATAATCATATTGATTTCTGACACTATCCATTGCCTTTCTTAAACGTTTTTCTCTTCCCTTTGGTATGGCTGATAATTGTACTTCTACACCCGCTAAGTCAATACTGGCAGGTGCCACATCTAGATGTGGGATTTCACTATGTTTGATGATTGATTCAATGGGTACTTCATCAATAAGTACATCATAAGTTGTTTTTTCTAAACTAGAACGATCGATTCCAATACCCTGCGTCGCATTAGACTGAGCGTCCATATCTACAAGTAATACTTTCTTCTTCATAAGTGCAAGTGCTGCACATAAATTAATACTAGTGGTTGTTTTTCCTACGCCACCTTTTTGGTTTGTAATTGCGATTACTTTGCCCATCACATAACCTCCTTATTCGCATTCTTAATTATATCATAAAACTCTTTAAACAAAACAAAAAGAATGAGAAGGTATTCACCTTCTCACTATTTTAGTGTACCGATACGTTCTCCCATGAGAACACGTACTTCATCTTCATTTTTAGAAATGTTGAGAATATCCTCATCAATATCTACAATATCTTTTTTTATGAATAAGATAACTGTACTGCCACCAAATTCAAAATAACCTTTTTCTTCACCACGTTTAAAGGTTTTCTTATTTAAGTTAGTAATTTTACCAACCATCATAGCCCCTACTTCCATCTGAACTACGTCACCAAAGTGTTTTGTATGAAGAACTGTATAAGAACGGCTATTTGTCTTATAGATAGGATAATAATAACTTGCGATAGGATTGACTGTATGGAAAACACCTTTAATAAAGTGATCTTTGTCAGCTGTTCCATCATCAATGAAATGATAGTGATGATAATCATCTACTGTAAGTCTAAATACAAGACATAGACCCCCTCTATATTCATCTGCAAGTGCAGGACTCATTAATAAGTCTTCAATTGTATAAACTGAATTCTTAATTTTAAGCTGTAATGTATCCTCAATAGGATAAACAGTGAGTTTACTATCACAAGGCGCAATCAGTGCATTATCATCCATATCGATATGTCTTACACCATCTTTAATAGTACGTGTAAAGAAATCGTTATAAGAATGATAATCCTGTGATTCATATAAATTCAAATCAATATTGTTTTTTTCTACAAAGGAATTGATTTGTCCTTTAGATAAAGGAGAATTCATAAAAGCACCACCTAGTTCAGTAATAACTGGCTGAGTTAATACTTTTAATAAACATCTTCCTGCAAGTGATCCATACAATTTCTCTAAGAAGTGATCCTGTGACTGATCATATTCTAATTTTTCACCATTACGTTTGAATATTGCCATACTAGATTAAAACAACACCTTTAATAATTAAAATGATTAATAAAATAATACCAAAGCCGATAAGACCTAGGACACCCTTAAAGTCAGGCTTTATTACTTTGATGTTAGCTATGAATAGAATACCTACAACTAATAGTCCAATTAAATAAATAAACTGAACCTGAGGTACTGTAAGCCATACTGTTAAACAGTAAATCATTGGAAAAATTAGACAAGAAGATGTAACAGGTAATCCCTGGTAATATTTTCTTTTTTCAGTAGTCTGCTGCTGTCTCATATCTTCCATAACATTAAAATATCCTAGTCGAATAACAGCACCAAGAATATATATAATAAAGATGATCAAACAAGGGAAACTATTGAATCCCATTGAGTAGGCAATGATTGCAGGATAAACGCCAAAACTGATTAAGTCTACAAGAGAATCAATCTGAATACCAAACTTCTTTTCTTCTTCTGTTCTGTCCTTTTTTGAACGTGCAACGATACCATCGAAAGAATCAAAAAAGCCACAAAGCATAAGACAGAATAATGCCAAAACATAATTGTGTTCAAATGCGAAGTGAGTTCCGACAATCGCACTGATTAAACTACAATATGTTAGAATGACTGTATAGTTGTAATAACCAATCATACAATTCACCTTTCCTTCTTTTTTATAATCGGGTTCATTATAGCATGAATGCATATTGAATGATAGATATTTAATTTCTTTCTGTAAATAAAAAATAGCCTGTTTAAGGCCATTTTCTCGTTCTTGATAATAAAAAAGGACCTGGCAGCTTGCTATTGTCGCGTCTTCACACTATCGTCGCCGTTA
>NZ_DAWDDM010000201.1:0-3697 GCF_052354645.1 Catenibacterium sp. | reverse complement strand
ATATCGATCAGGCATTATATCATGATGGAAAACTCTGTTATGGAGGAGATTTTAAAGAAAGACCAAGTGATTATGATTTCTGTGGCGATGGATTAGTCTTTGCGAATCGTAAGAATACTCCTAAGATGCAGGAAGTAAAGTATTGTTATCAATATGTAGATTTCACAATCAATGAACAGGAAATCAAATTAGATAATAGATACTTATTTACTGATTTGAATGAATACACTTTACAGATTGATTTGTTATGTGACGGCTATGTCATTAAATCACAGAATGTTATTGTTGCATGTGCACCACAAAACACAACTACAATCAAGAATCCTTTTGTGGTTGAAGAAGATAAAGAATATGTATTGAATATCTATTTAAAGAAAGATAATCAAGTGTATGCATATGAACAGTATATTTATAACTATGAACCTCAAACAGTAAAGAATTCTTCTTTACCAGTTAAAGTGATAGAAGACTATTTGAATGTTGGTGTAGTAGGGAAGGACTTCAATGTCATTTTCTCAAAGCAGAAGGGATTAGTGTCTTATCGTTATCATCAAGAAGAATACATTCGTGTGCCTGTAAAACCAAACTTCTTTAGAGCTTCTACGAATAATGATGTGGAAAATAAATATGGCTATCGCTATGGGGAATGGTTAACTGCAAGTTTATATGCTAAATGTCAATTTGTGAGAGCAGTTAAAGAAGAAACATCATGCAAGATTGAATATACATATGATTTACCTCATTTAGGAGATGAACTACTTTATCTTACATATACTGTATATGGTGATGGAAAAGTAGAAGTAGATATGTCTTATCAGCCTCTTGCATCCAATATTGAAATGCCTGCATTCGGCCTATTATTCCAGTTATATAAGGATATGGAGCGTGTCTCATATTATGGATTTGGTCCAGAAGAAAACTATATAGATAGAAATAAAGGGGCAATGCTTGGAAGATATGATTATAATGTCACAGACAACTGTACACCTTATCTCTACCCACAGGAATGTGGCAATAGAACACATGTTAAGGAAGTATTGATTCATGGTGAAAATAAGGTATTATTATTAGAGGGCGATGATTTTGAAATGTCAGCTTTACATTACACACCTTATGAATTAGAAAATGCACGTCATCATGATGAATTACCTGAAGCATATCAGACAGTATTATGTATTAATGAGAAGCAGATGGGTGTTGCAGGAGATGATACATGGGGTGCTAAGACACATGAAGAATTCTTATTAGATAAGAATAAGCATCATCTACACTTTGCATTTAAAGGAGAATAATCAATGAAGTTTATATTTGTAAGACATGGTAAAACACACTTTAATGAAATCAATTTAACACAGGGGTGGTGTGATTCACCTTTATCAAAATTAGGCGTTAAACAGGTAGAAAACATGTCTCTGCAATTAAAGGACTATAGTATAAACAAGGCTTATACATCACCACTTGGAAGAGCGGTAGAAACATCAGAGATTATACTTCAAGGTCATAATATTGCGCCTATTTCTGACAAACGTTTAAAAGAAGTGAATTTTGGAATCTTAGAAGGTATTAACACATTATTTGTTAAAGAATTGCATATAGATGCGCCTAATTGGATGGATACGCTCGAAATGGATTATCGACCATATGAGGGAGAAGATCTCCATGATGTGATTAATAAACATATAGAATCCATTAATGACATCATTGCATCAAGTAAAGAAGATGATACAGTACTTATTGTTGGACATGGCTGTTCACTTTATGGATTAGTGAAAACACTTATACCTCATGATGAACATTTAAGATTTCCAGATAATGCGACAGCAATCATAGTGGATTATAAAGAAGGACATTATTCACTTGATACTATTCTGAATGCAGTTTATTAAGTAACATTTCAAGTCATCCTATTATAATGATAAGGAGATAATATGAAGTACGATTTTACGACAATCATTGATAGAAAAGGAAAAGATGCCATGGCCTTGGATGCAGTAGGATCTCAAAAAGGTCATGTCAAGAAACCTACTTTCCCTAAAGAAGGTTTTAGTATTATTCCAATGTGGGTGGCTGATATGAATTTTGCGACAGCACCAAGTGTGATGGATGCTCTCAATAAACGTATCGCACATCCACTATTTGGTTATTTTTATCCATCTGATGATTATTATGAAGCCATCATGTATTGGCAGAAGACAAGAAATAACATTCATGATTTAAAGAAAGAGTATATTGGTTACGAGAATGGTGTTTTAGGATGTCTAGCAAGTGCCATTCATGCCTTTACAAAGCCGGGAGACAAGATTCTTTTCCATAGTCCTACTTATGTAGGGGTTTCCACTGTGTTAAATGATACAGACCGAGTGGCTGAATTAAGCCCTCTTGTAAAGGATAAAGAGGGCGTGTGGCGCATGGATTATCAGGATATGGACAAGCGTATCAAAGACAATAACATTCGCTTAGCGGTTCTCTGTTCTCCTCATAATCCATGTGGACGTGTATGGGAAAAAGAAGAACTTGAACAGGCAATGAATGTTTTTAAAGAAAATGATGTCATTGTCGTATCAGATGAAATATGGTCAGACATTGTATTTACGGGATATAAGCATATTCCTACTTATAGTATTAGTGAAGATGCTAAAAGACGCACAATCTCTATTTATGCACCGAGTAAGACATTTAACTTAGCAGGACTTATTGGCAGCTATCATATTATTTGTGATGACTATTTAAGAGAACAGCTCAACAAAGTAGCTACTTCAACACATTACAATAGTATGAACGTTTTATCCATGCATGCTTTAATAGGTGCCTATCGTGAAGAATCTATTGAATGGGTGGATGAATTAAATCAGGTACTTGAACAGAATATGAAATATACCTATGACTTTATTAAAAACAATGTAGAAGGTATTGAAGTATCTCAAACACAGGGTACTTATATGGTGTTCCTACATTGTGAAGACTACTGTCTAAAGAATCATCTGACTATTGATGAACTTATTCAAAAAGGATGGGATGTAGGTGTAGACTGGCAAAGTGGTGTCCAGTTCCATGATCCATGGGGTATAAGACTCAACATTGCATTACCACATGAATTATTACAGGAAGCTATGCAAAGATTAAAAGAATACGTATTCTAACGTGAAAAGGATAGCCTCTAAACGGCTGTCCTTTAATAATAGGTAAAAAAAGGGGCTGTAACGGGTAAATAACTTATTATAGTTTCATAAAAAGCAAAATGCGAACCGTGATCCTCAAAAAAGTGAGACAATTCACCTATTGAGGAGTAATTTGAAAGACTCATGATGCATTCAAAGGGAGTACGAGCAGGAAGCTTTCGGCAACGAGTGAAGTTGGAAACAGGGTCATTCAGTAGCACTTCAGACTATCAAGAGCCACATCCATAGAGCGTCCAAGAATAGTCTTAACCTTTGTGGTGAGTAGAGAATGTTGTGTTTGCTTTGTTTCATAATAGTTTAACTACTAAAAAGGGCTAGAAATGAATATTCATTCATTTCTAGCTACACGATTTTTATCATTTGTCAACAGTTTGATAAAAAAATAAAAACCTCCTCAATTTCAAATTGAGGAGGTTCTTCGGCATTTAATTGCCTAATTTCTTCTACTATAGGATTGATTTATAATTGGTGGAGCCTAGGAGGATCGAACTCCTGACCTCCTGCGTGCAAAGCAGGCG